>JAHEAM010000486.1 GCA_024642765.1 Planctomycetaceae bacterium | reverse complement strand
CCAACAAAAAGCGAGCACGCGTTGTGTTTGCTCTCGATCTTGATCCGGTTGAAGAGGTTATCGCCGGTGCTATGAACGGGTGCGTTGGGCAAGACATTTATCGTCAGCAGCGAAAGCTACACGAGTTCGCAGAAATGGTCATAGCGACAGATCAGGACGAAGAAATTGTTTCTGGCCAAATTCTCGGCGAAGCAATTCACCTCACGCGCAGCCAGGTCAACATGCCTGCCAACGAAGTAACGCCTGAAACATTCGCAGAGGCATGCGTACAACATGGCAAGAAGGATAACTTCGGTGTTGAAGTTTGGGACCAACAGCGTCTCGAAAAAGAACGCTGCGGAGCGTTGCTTGCTGTCGCACGAGGCTCTGCTCGCCCCCCGCGATTGGTCATCATGCGTTATCAAGGAAACACCGAGCAACATGGCCCCCCCATAGCTCTTGTTGGCAAGGGCGTGACGTTTGATTCAGGGGGGCTGTCCTTGAAGCCCAGCGACGCCATGATCGATATGAAGTGCGACATGGCGGGCGCGGCGACCGTTTTGGGAACTATGACGGCGATCGCCAGACTCAAATTGCCTGTCAACGTAATCGGCCTCGTCGGACTCGTTGAAAACATGATCAGCGGCGATTGCTTTCGGCTGGGTGACGTTCTAACAGCGAGAAATGGCAAAACGATCGAGGTACTCAACACGGATGCCGAAGGACGTCTCGTGTTGGCAGACGTACTCGACGTCGCGGTCACGCAAGGCGCGGCCAAGATTGTTGACCTAGCCACGCTGACGGGTGCCTGCTTGGTAGCTCTCGGCAAACAAGTCGTTGGAGGAATGACAAATGACGCCGAATGGTATGCCGAAGTGAATGAAGCGGCCATTGATTGCGGCGAACCCCTCTGGGAGCTCCCGATGTTCGACGAGTTTGCAGAACACATTCGCAGTTCCGTGGCAGACATCAAAAACGTCGGCGATGGACGATGGGGCGGCGCGATCACCGCTGCAAAATTCTTGCAAGAATTTGTGGGCGAGACGCCTTGGGTGCATCTCGATATTGCCGGCCCAAGCTTTCTCGACAAACCCGCTGCGTGGATCGACGCCGGTGCATCGGGTTGCTTCGTGCGCACACTCGTTCAATTGCTTTCGGCTACGAAATAGATATTGGAGCGAAATAGATATTGGATTATGGCGCGAACCTAAAAGATCAAAACGTGTCGTTGTGCTAGGCAAACTTTCCAATACTCAATTTGAATGGCATTTCTCTTTTGACAGACTACAAATTCACAAAAGTGGTAGCAGCGAAATTATCCGATCTGAGACTGCGCTATCTCAAGAGTCTACCGGCGCCTTTGGATGGTATGTGGGAGTGTTTTGTCGAAATGGCGGATCACTATTCGATTCATAAAGACCAAAAATTGATTGGTTATGGAGTAGTCAACTCAGAGAACAAGCTACTTCAATTTGAGCTCGACTCCAATCTAAATTGCCGAGAAGTGTTTTCGAAATTTATTTCGGAATTGAATGTTATCTCCGCGTTTGTTGCCACTTGTGAATCGCAGTATTTGGCGTTGTGCCTCGATCAGCAAGTGTCGCTTGTGATCAATGCGTTGATGTATCACTGGGCACCCGATGAAGTGGTCTTGGCTGCCGAATTACCACAGGGCGCTTCAATACGAGGAATGGTCGGGTCTGAATTATCAAATGCGACAGAATTTGGTGTGGCTTCGCTGGGTGCCGATCCCGACTGGCTCCGTAGTTATTTTGCGGAACGAATTGAACGTCGTGAAATTCTGGGTATGTGGCGTGACTCGACTTTGATCGCAACTGGTGAATGCCGACCGAGCCCAACCCAAGTTCGATTCGCAGACCTCGGCGTCATTGTGTCTCCCGATATTCGCGGGCAAGGCATTGCAACTAACTTCCTTCGCCATTTGATTCAAGTTTGTCGTGCGCAGGGACTTGAGCCAATCTGTTCGACGGAGCGAGAAAACCGGTCTGCACAACATGCAATTGAACAAGCTGGTTTCGTAAGTAAGTACAGAATTCTTGAAATTGGGCTGCCATCAAAAACCTCTTGATCGCCAACTGTTTGAGTCAACGTCCAATTAGTAACCCAACGCCAGTGTTCGTTAGTTTGATTCAGGTGAATTGGGGTTGGAAATCGGGGCTACGTAAACGTCACCCATGATCATCTTGCCCATCACTGGATTCGACGTTTTTGGTTCCTCAAACCACGAATTGAAATAAGTCCTAGCTGAGCGATAAAGTGCGGGCGAAACTGCAGCCAATGGTGCACAACTAGTCATCAAAGCCAACAAAAAGAACGTTGAGAATTGATAGGATTTTGTCTTGGCTGCGGTGGCGTCTGTTTCGCGAGTCACTAGGCGACCTGCGTCGTCTTTCATTATTCGGGCGCAAACGCGTTCTGGCTCCGTTTCCCAAATCTTGTCAATCTCAACTCGTGTTAGCTGCACCAAGTTGTAAACATTTCGCTGGCACAAGTCACAATATCGCACCTTCTTGTCGCCCGCCATCAGTTCCCAATCCATCTCGCAAGGCGTTTGAACCTGCATTCGATCCAATCGATCAGGTTGTTTGCGTTGGTTCGTTTGGGAATGCATCTTAAAGCTCCAAGGATGGGATCAATCGTTCGTCCAATTGCTCATTGCCTTGAGACATACCCTCAGCGAATTAAGTTCCCAAGAAAAAGAAAACCGCGACAGCTGCTCGCCGGACTACCACACAAAACTACGAGAAATGTAAAGCCTGGAACAGGAATGATCCTACAGGCCGGCCAATTCGGCTGCGCCGGCTCTACAAAGGTAGACTGGATGATCGTTAAGTTGTGGTTTCCCTAATCAAACTCACGGAATCACCTACACGAACCTGACCAGTGCGCACTACAGCGCCATATGCACCTGCATAATTTTGGTTCATTCGCACGACGGCCTTCATGATACTTGGTTCTTGCTGGGCAGTGTCTGGGTTGAGATTGATCATCATGCATCGCAAGTCACGCATCGTCACAACAGTCATTGGGCCCGTTTCCATGTCGCCGAACACCAACGTCCCACCGACCCAGCTATCCTCAAGGAATGGCTCCCCCGCCGCTGACTCGATGACGACATTTGCTCGGAATCGCCGAGTATCCATGTTCCGATTTGCCTCTTGGCAAATGGCAGCGATGGTCTCTCGGCTGATTACCGAAATGCTGGCTTCATCGAAAATCCCATGTTTGAGTCGAATCAACTCAA
>JAHEAM010000485.1 GCA_024642765.1 Planctomycetaceae bacterium | reverse complement strand
TTTCCAGACCGATTGGTAAGCGATTCCAGTAGGTCTTGGTTGCCGAGGTATTTCGGCAGTGCGTACGTCTTGGTTTTACCGCTATTCAAATTAATCTGCAGGTAGGAAATCAAAATCGGAGCGAGCTTCCTGCCTTGATACGCATCACGGCGTGCATGCCATTGCGAGAACTTCTGCAACGATTCAACGTCCTTGTATCGAATGCGTTTCATACCGATCCATCTGCGGACATGTAATTCATCATCGGTTAACGAAAATGATGGCCACACGGATATCTGATACAGTCGGATCGTAGCGACGATGGCAACCAATCCCAGGAGTAACAAAGCCCAGTCATCCGTACCACGGATCCCTCGCGACAATGCTCCCAAAAAAAACATCGCTCCGAAGGCACCACCGACAGTGAGAATGAAATATAACCCCGCTTTAGATGGAATCTGTTGATAGAAATCCTGCTGTGGCAATCGTGTTTCCATAGGTCTTTGCACTAGGATCCTAAGTTTTTATGTTATTGCAAGCCAAAATTTTTGATCAGTAAACTGCATGTCGTCAACTAGTAACAGAGAGTCCACGGCGATACTCGCCGAGTCCTGCTCATTCAGGTAGGGGAAATCGTTCGTTTGAGTAAACGCTCATCGTTCGTTCTCATGACTTGGCTTAGGGCTTTATCGTAGCGTGAATTGCCAACAAGCCAAATTCGCCGAATTCTTCCAGTAATTTGGCGGACGCCCAAAATCCTCGGGTCGCCGCCAAGAGACTGTGCATTAGGAAAACACCCGATCGGCAACTCAAGTGTTTTTTTGTCCGTCGGTTTTTCGGGATCGCGTCGCCCCACTGATCGCTCATTTGCCGGATATTGAAATGCGACCGTTCGATAGTTATTTCGAGTCCCTCCGGACCGCTGGTTGCCAATGCGAGAAACGGCGACGCTTCAACAAACGCTCTGTAGTCAGACGTCAGGTGCGAGGTTACCTTGACGGTGGAGGTCTCCCCAGGAAATCCGTAAATCACCTCAAGTTGCTCAATGTTTTCAATGTTTTTAACGTTCGACATTACTGTGCCATCGTAAGTTGTGTTTGCCGCAAAACGTCACCGTTTACCGGGCCGCGGTAAACGACATTGATTTCCGAACCCGCGCGTCCCGCGGCTTCGTTTGCAACGAGTGGTTAGGCGGCAGTTTCGGGGGTCGTTCGATAGAATTGGGAAAGTATTGGGCCTTCAAAGGAAATTCGATGAGCTATTTGTTTTTGTTTTTGGCGCGAAGAAGTTGTAATTCCGCATCCGCTCGAAAATATATGGCGATTGCATGTTCGTCTGGCCGTCCAATTCCATTTTCGGCTCGCAGTCTCCTGTTTGTTTCAATTTGCCTTGCCATCTCCAAATTCGTTTCCAATATCGAAATAGCGATTGCTGGTTCCTTATGAAATTCAAGCAATGCAGCAATCAATCGCTTTTGCGTTTCGAAGAGGAAAATGACCTGGTCTTGCCCCGAATCAACGCTTTTTCGTTTATCGCCAATTTCCATCAGCGCAGCCCGAATCTTCTCTTTCGTCAGTTTTGTTTCTAAATCGTCATTGGCATTCTCGCGATACGCGGGATCATCTATCCGGATTTCGAAGGAACGACCCTTTTCCTGAATTCCTGTTTCCGTGATTTTCTGAGTCGTTTCTTTTGATGCTCCATTTTGTGCCAAAGCCATGGATAAGAGCAAGACATGAACAAAGGGAATTAACAACAACGCGCCAATCGTCTTATTCATTGGAGAGTCTCTCTTTACGAAGTGATGATTTCCAGCGGGGCGTCCGCAATTTCGACAGTAACTCGTGTCTTCAACAAGCGACATATCGTCCCCGATAATCCTGTCGCGGGAGTTGATTGTCCATTTCAAGGCCGCCCGGTTCCGCAACGCTGAATCATCGCCTTGTTAGGTTGCGGAGCGTTACCGACGCTTGACTGGCCATTATCAACCGCGCGCTTAGTTTTCAGCCTTTCTCCTGTAGGTGACTGTCCAACCTAAACGGAGATTCGTAGCCCGTCGAAATTGTAATGAAACTTTCGAATATTCGTTGCTGGACTCCGGCTTTCGCACTTCGGTTAGGCCAGTATGGAAACTGAGATTCAGATTTTCGTTTTTGTCTAGCCACACGAGGCCCAACTGAATCTCGGTTTTGCCTTGAAGACAAATTACTTGTGGTACTTTTTCTTCGAGGGATTGTCGAAGTTCGCCGACGACAAATGCGTATTGCAAATCGCCAGAATCAGAAAAAATCAGTTTGTTCTCGCGAATTCTGATTTCTAATCGATTCAAAAAAGCCTGAGCCAGATCGCCAAGCTGTTTGTCGCCGGCATCCGGAGGAAAGTAGTCTGTGGAAACATTTGTTCCCCTCGAATCCATACGTGTCCATTCGCCCTGAATCCGTTCAACCAGCGTTTGGGAATCGAGTTGCTGTGCACTGGCGACTGGCAAGCAAGACAACGCAGAAAACATCATGATTGCAATCATTCGCATTTCTACTCCAATCCCGAGCTTGCGGTCTGTGATTCCTGACGCTGGCGGTAACCCAGCCGCCAAATTCGAAGTGGATGCAAGTAACAACGCTATCGGCGGCTTGTGGGTTGGCCGCTTTGTTTACGACGCGGTCTGGTTGCCCCGCCACGGTGCTCATGTCTGTCACGAATCATGTTACCACGAAGGACACGAAGTGCACGAACAAAAATCAAAGTACGAAACGTTTGATGCCCTTTTTCAGTCTTGTTAGGTTGAAGTTCATCAGCAGTCCAATCTTCGCTTTCGCCAATTTGATGCAATCACCAGAAGAGCCGCACTTGCCCAACCAACGGAATCGGGTTTCTCGGTTTCCAGTTCACGGGCTCCGGTCTTGTTGCTGGAAGCAATCGCGGAAACCGCAGACCCGAATTCGGAAGCGTCTGGCGATGGGATTGCCTCGCGACGAAACCGTTCCGTTTGGTAGTTGCAGTCGCGGTCCCTGGCACATGTCTGGTTGTCGTAGCGTTCAACAAACGCTCAGCAACGGGTACTTGGCCAACTCAGGACTAGGAAGCCTCCTGGAAGTCTGGACACCGCTTGCTCCCAAGTTTCGAAACGCCTGGTGCGGACCCGCATGCTAGGTGTTGTGAGAGGGGTCCGCAGCAATGCGGCCCCCATCTCGATCGGATGGTTATCAGGCGGCGCGATCTCGTCGGTCGCCAAAAATTGCATTCGAAAGCCTGATATCATCAAGTCTTT
>JAHEAM010000061.1 GCA_024642765.1 Planctomycetaceae bacterium | reverse complement strand
GGTCTTGGAATTTCCCCAACGCTTCGTTCAATGATTCCATCGACATGATTTCCGATTACTTTCTGCTTTATTTGTATGTATTAAAAATTGAGCTGGCGAGATGGGGAACTAACCGCCACGACGGCTTATTCGGCCGCTATTGGGCAGCGAGGCGCACGCGTGGCCATGGATACTGTTGTTCTATCCGCAATTCCAGCGGCCAATCAACAGGGGTGCAATTGGCGAAAAACCTTTGGATTCCATTCGCTAGCGAATCAAGGTCGGTCAAACTGGTAATCGTACCAGCCATCCCAAGTTGCTGTATTAATGACATCAGGTGCAGCATTTCTGCTCCAAGTACAAACCAAATCGCACGTTGGCCAGCGCCGCGAGCAGATTGAAATCTCGCAAGCGTGGCAGGTAGTTTCGCCACTGGTACATCAACGATCAACGCCGCTGGAGCAGGTAACAGATCCGGAGAGAAGGCTGCGAGCCAGCCTGACTGCTCGAAGAACAAATCGTCTAAACTCAAACAACGCTTGACGACAACGGACGAACCGCAGGACAACGAAAACGTTCGGCGTCTCAAGGCAGCCGTCCATTTCCCCGATTGCTCAAGGACTAGAATTTTCGGCGACGGTAACTCGACATTGGTCTTCATTGCGATTCACCTTCCTCCGTGAACAAAATAGATTCATGGTCGACAACGAACTCAACCGGTTGATCAGGGAAACTAACATTTAACTGCTCGCAGCGTCGCAAAAATTTCGCGCGATTCATCTTAAGCGATTTCGCGGCCTTGGACTTGTTGTATTTTGCATTTACTAATGCCCGCTCAATATACTCGCGTTCTATGACCGCTAATCGTTCGGTCAAGTCAACTTCGATATCGGCCGGGCGTTCGAAGCGGCCGTGTCGGATCGCAATCCGAACGCGATCCGGGAAATGCTCCGGCAATAATTCGTATTTTTGAGAGACACGAGTGATTTTTTCATCAAGCGGTTTGAGTTGTCGTAGCGCGAAGTCCACGACATCAATTAACTCGGACAAGTTGCCGGGCCAAGCATACTCAAGGAGCCATTCGATCGTCGCGATTGAGACCTTTGGGACGACTACGCCGAGCTCTTTGGCCGACGATTCCAAAACGGCCAGCAAAATCATTTCAAAATCTTCAGCTCGTTTCTCTAACGGCAACAAATCGATTTCAACATCTGAAATCCGTGATGCAAGTTGGGATAAAAATATTGCCTCTGTTTTGTCGTCGAACAATGGCACGCGGCTGGTAGAGATAGTCTTAATTCGATTGCCTGGCAAACGCAAAAATCCCTCGAGCTCCATTTGAGCAGCGTTTTCGAGTAAGTGGACATCGAGCAGAAGTAACCAACGAGCCTCCTGATTGTCGTTGCGAGCGACTGGTCGCGACATTCGGCGAACAGTTTCTTGAATGACGGCTTGATCCGCGATTGCACAATTGATCGGCATGAGTGATTCAATTGATGCCTCGGGATTGGATTCGCGGAAGATGAACCGGGCAAGTGACTCAGTGCCGATTCCTGCTGGTCCGACGATGAGAGCTTGAGCTGAGGCTCGAACTGCCAAACTCAATTGACGGCGGAGCTTTCTCGCTTCAACAGATTTGCCGAGAGTTACAAATGGTGGCACACTTGAGAATTGACTTTGCAGGAGTTGCGCCAACTGTGTTCGAATTTCGGTCGTCGAATCGTTTCTGCCCGTTTCTTTCTGCAAGGCGTCCTGGTCAAGTTCATCAACGGCAACAAGCCATAGTTTTTCGGCGATTTCCGATTCTGATGACGAGTCTGCTAATAAATTGACGGGCAAAAAACATGCATTGCGACTGGCCCATTTCTTTGGTGAAGCGGTCGAAAACACGATCTGGTCGAAAGCGGAATCAGAATCTTGTGTTCGCGCGAGGCCGCGAACGGCGTTCGGAATTGGCTTTGAGAGAGGAGTTGCTGAAACGATACACTCGATACCCTCAAGTTCGTCGGCAGGAACTCCAAGCCAATTGGCAAGAGCACGATTTGCAAACACAATTCGGTTGCGAGCATCCAAAAGGTAGAGCGGTGAGCGCGCCTCTTCGATGGTGGCAAGCAGAGTGTTTTTTGCAGTGCGTTTTCGGGACATAAAATGCGTTACCCAATGCTTAATTTTTGATTCTTGAACCCGTCCGGAACTAACACTTGCAAAACGTCTTTGGGAATCGGCGACTTGCCGGGGCCCACGAAACCGACATCTCCTCGGCAAGCAATTGGGCCTAACGGATTGCGACTTGTCGTTCTTACGAACGAGGTTTTTTGGTATAAACAAAACCTCAGAAGACCCAAGTTCATTGCCCAATTCCATTGTACTCAGTCGCATGGCACGAGAAACCTTGATTTCAAAAAACCCGGATCCCGAGGGAGACGACCCAAACCTGCGCCCATCTGCGATGAGCCAAATGATTGGGCAGCGTGAAGTCATCGAGCGACTTAGAATTGCGATCGACGCAGCGCGTGCGCGTAACGAGACCTTGGGGCACATCTTGTTCGATGGTCCGCCAGGACTTGGGAAGACCACGTTTGCGCATTGTATTCCGAATGAAATGGATGTGCATATCGATTTCCTGAGTGGTCCATCGCTGAAGGCACCGAAGGACTTGGTGCCGAATCTAACCAACCTACAGGCCCGGCAAGTTCTCTTCATCGACGAGATTCATAGGATTCCAAAAGCCGTCGAAGAATATCTGTACACGGCGATGGAAGACTTTCGTATCGATTTGATTTTGGGTGAAGGCCTGAACGCCCGAACGCACAACTTCAAACTGAAACCATTTACGCTAATTGGTGCAACGACCCGTGCAGGCATGCTGTCTGGCCCGCTCCGCGATCGCTTCCAAATCCGCGAACACCTGGACTTTTATTCCCTCGACGAGTTAACCCAACTCGTCGAACGCAATGCCAACAAACTGAAAGTAGCAATTGCTCCCGATGCTGCTGCCTTCGTTGCAGAACGCAGTCGAAGCACGCCCAGAATTGCGAACAATCGTTTGCGTTGGGTGCGTGATTATGCTCAAAGTCGCGCCGACGGCAAGATATCAATTGCGGTCGCAGAAGCTGCGTTGACGATGGCCGGAATCGACAACCTCGGACTCGATCGACTTGACAGACGTTATTTGGAAACCCTCATTCGCGTCTGCGGCGGTGGGCCTACGGGAATCGAAACGATTGCAGCCACGATGAATACGTCAAGCGACACACTTGAAGATGAGATTGAGCCGTTCTTGTTGCGCAGCGAATTGATCCTGAGAACGCCGCGGGGACGAGTGGCGTCAGCCAAGGCGTTTGAACACCTTAGGATTGCTCCCAGATCCACTAAAGACGGCCAACCGAGGCTATTTGGCTAAATCGTCGCTGAGAGAAGCTGCCGAGATCAAAAATCGTTTAAGCGTCCGGCCGTTTTCAGTCGTTGACACCGCATTCCTTGCGTTCTACAGTCTAAGTTGCTATTAGTTTCCGAAGTTTGTTAAAGAGGTGTGAGTTGAGCAAGATCGGTTTTTTGTTTCCGGGACAAGGGGCCCAAGTGGTTGGCATGGGGCTCGACCTTTATGAGCAACTGGCCCCTGCGCGAGAACTCTACGATCGGGCAAAGACAATTTTGGGATACGACTTGGCTCAGGTCTGCTTCGAAGGGCCTGCCGAAAAACTTGACAACACGGTTTACAGTCAACCCGCACTTTTTGTTACCAGCCTAGCCGCATTGGAAAAACTCAAGGCCGACGCGCCCGAGACAGTTGCAGCCTGTGTGGCAACGGCAGGCTTAAGCTTGGGAGAATACACGGCGCTCGTCTTTGCGGGTGCGTTGAGTTTTGAAGATGGCCTGCGCGTCGTGCAAAAACGAGGCGAGGCCATGCAGGCCGCTGCCGACGCGACATCGAGTGGTATGCTCAGCGTCTTGGGAATGGAACGCGAAAAAATAAATGCGTTGTGCGAGGAAATTCGCGGTCCAGGCGAAGTCTTGCAAATCGCGAATTTGCTTTGCCCTGGAAACATTGTCGTCTCAGGGAATACCTCTGCCTGCGAACGATTCGTGCCGATTGCAGAGTCTTCTGGCGCGATGCGAACGATCAAACTTTCGGTGGCTGGTGCTTTTCATACTTCGCTCATGCAGTCGGCCGTCGAGAAACTTGCCGATGCATTGGAATCCGTTACTCTCAGCGCGCCTCGAGTGCCCGTCTATTCCAATGTCGACTCGAAAGCTCACAATGATCCCAACGAAATTCGAGCGTTGTTGGTCAAGCAGGTCTGCTCACCCGTTTTGTGGGAGGATAGTATGCTGGCCATGCTCGGCGACGGCATCGATCACTTCTACGAGATCGGGCCGGGACGTGTACTCCGCGGGTTGATGAAACGCATTTCGCGCAAAATTCCATGTGATGGCGTGCTGGACGTTTAGCGTTCGGCCGTTTCGTCGCGTTTGCGTGTGATTGAAAAGACAAGTTGGAATTGTCACAATTCAACCAGAAATAGAAAACGCGTTCGAGTCTGAGGTTCGGCGAGTCATTTGAAGTTTTGAAATTGAAAGTTTATCGAATATGAGTTTGGATTCGTTAAAAGTTGACCTAAGCGGTCAAACGGCGATTGTCACGGGTGCTTCGCAGGGTCTTGGGCGTTCGATTGCAATCGCTCTCGGCGCGGCGGGTGCCAAAGTCGCGTGCGTGGCTCGAAACGCAGTTAAACTATCGGAAACCGTTGCGGCGATTAAAGACGCGGGTGGCGATGCGGAAGCGTTCAGTTGCGATGTCGGCAACCGAGAGAGTGTCGAAAAAGTTATTGATGCCGTGGCTGAGAATTGGGGCCGATTGGATATTGTTGTAAATAATGCGGGAATCACCAAAGATACGTTATTGCCTGCGATGAGCGACGAGCAATGGGACGATGTGATACACACGAACTTGCGAGGCACTTTTCTCTTCTGTCGCGCCGCCAGCCAACGCATGATGCGGGCACGTTACGGTCGCATTATCAATATTTCCAGCGTTTCAGGGTTAATTGGTAACGCCGGACAAACCAACTACTCGGCGTCGAAAGCTGGCGTGATCGGGCTGACCCGCAGCCTCGCGAAAGAACTTGCCAAACGCAAGGTAACGGTTAATGCCGTGGCCCCCGGATTCATCGAAAGCGAAATGACGGCCGCCTTGGGAGATACAATCTTGGGTGAAGTCAAAAAACGAATTCCTGCCGCCAGAATTGGTACCGGAGATGATGTTGCCGCTTGTGTGTTATTTCTTGCAAGTCCGGCTTCCAGCTACGTTACAGGTCAGGTTTTGACCGTTGACGGAGGAATGACCTGCTAAAGGCGATATTTTCTCGTTAATTGCCTTGGATTCGGGCCTAGATACCTTGACCCTGTTTGCGGATATTGTCTATCTTGATTCGCTGTCGTAACAACGATAGTAATGCCAGTCCTAGTTCATTTGGATTATGGACCGGAATTTGTAGTTTTTGGTTTAAATCATATTTTGTTTAGAGGAGGCCGATTTTCATGGCATCGGTCGAAGAACGCGTAATTGACATTGTGGCTGAACAATTGGGTGTCGAGAAAGACAAAATCACTCGAGACTCAAATTTCGTAAACGACTTGGGCGCCGATTCGCTTGACACAGTTGAACTGGTCATGGAATTGGAAGAAGAGTTCGATATCAACATTCCTGATGAATCTGCCGAGAAAATCCAAACGGTAGGCCAAGCCATCGAGCATATAGAGAACCAATCGGCCGATAAATAATGTCGTAGCCGCTTGCTGCGAATCGTCCTTAAACCGTTTCCAATAGATTTCTGAAGTACGTGTGATGAAGCGACGCGTTGTCGTTACTGGACTTGGCATCGTTAGCCCTTTGGGCTGCAGCGTTGACGAATGTTGGCGGCGCGTCGTGAATGGTGAGTCGGGAATCCATCCCATCACGATCATTGACGTTTCAGACATGAAGGTCAAAGTAGGTGGCGATGTACCGAACTTTGACTGCACAGGCTACCTCGACCAACATGCACTGAATCGTATCGATAGATTCTCGCAGTTTGCAGTCGCTGCAGGTACTGATGCGGTGAAGCATTCTGGCTTGAACATCAGCGGCAACACGTCGCGGATTGGCGTTGTGTTGGGTTCTGGTATCGGTGGATTAACAACCATTGAAGAGCAAGTCGGTCGTTTGGTGCAAAAAGGTCCCGGTCGTGTTTCTCCATTAACCATTCCGAAGCTCATGTTGAACGCAGGTGGTGGTAACCTGGCGATTCATTTAGGACTGCGCGGGCCCAACTATTCTGTTGCTACGGCTTGTGCGAGTGCTGCCAACGCAATGGGAAATGCTCTCGCCCATATTCGCGATGGACTTTGTGACGTGCTGGTAACGGGTGGAGCTGAAGCGGCGATGACGCGAATTGGCGTTAGCGCCTTTCAAAACATGCGTGCCCTTTCGACATACGAAGGCAATCCGGCTCAGGCCAGTCGGCCGTTCGATTTAGAACGCGACGGTTTTGTGTTCGCCGAAGGTGCAGGACTGCTCGTTTTTGAAGAACTTGAATTCGCACAAAGGCGTGGCGCGAATATCTTGGCAGAAGTCGTCGGCTTTGGCACAACTTGCGATGCCGGCCATATCACTCAACCGGACGAAATGGGCTCGGGAGCCGCGGCAGCGATGGCTGCCGCATTGGCTGACGCAGAAATCACAGCCAAACAAATCGACTACATCAACGCTCACGGCACGAGCACGCCGCTAGGCGACAAAGCTGAAACACTGGCTGTTAAAAGCATCTTTGGTGAACATGCCTATAATGTTGCAATTAGCAGCACCAAAAGCCAACTGGGGCATTCCCTGGGAGCTAGCGGTGGACTGGAATTGATACTCAGCATCATGGCCATGAGCGATTCGATGGTCCCACCAACCATTAACTTGACGAACACAGATCCTGATTGCGATTTGGATTACACTCCGAACGTGGCCAAGGCCCGTGAGATCAATTACGCGATGAGCAACAGCTTCGGTTTCGGCGGTCACAACGCCTCAGTGATCGTTAAAAAGTTTAAGGCCTAGAGCAACTGTTACGTTACTCAAGCCAAAGGCCGACACAAATCTGTAGTGCAATTCTTAGTCCAGGTTTTGCATTTTCATTGAGTGTTGAGACTCGTCATTCCTCTGTATTGGCACACGTTGAAGCGCTACTGCGTTGAACTGGCCCCTTCGTTTGTTCGATTACGACATAGGAAATTTGAAAACAATAGGTGCTTCACGACGCAACCTAATTCTACCAATAGAAACGCTAACTGCGAAAACAACCTATTTTGTGAATACTCCGTTCGAGAAGGTTACTTGAGAAACACTGACTATTGATCGTCGCCAATTTGTGCCTTGATTCGCTCAATTTCTTCTGTCCCGTAATTAATTGCGAGCGAAAGGAGCGAGGAATCTGTATTCGTTTCGTTCAGTTGTCCCGTAAAAAGTTCAATTTCACGTTGCTGATTTTCAATTTCCACTACGGAAGTTGTAACTAGCAGCAACGGCAACTTGTTTTCATCGTCCAACCGCAAAAGTGCACCGGCAACCCAGTCCTTAGTTTCGTGCGTTTGAGTCAAGTTCGAATTCTCCTCGCCAAACTCCGCCAAGTTATCAATTTCGATCCCACCCGACGAATTGAATCTCAATTCGATAGAGCGAAACCGCATACATCTCAATCGCTTCTTCGTACAATTGTCGATTTCAATCGGCTGATCGCATGGAAGCCACGTAGGTTTGTCAGTTGATTTGCAATGCAGTACACGGCATGCTAAGTCCGATTCCATCTTTTTTGAATTTTTTGACAAGTAGGTCACAAAACAGCAGAATCGTATGTTTGACAGCAAGTACGTAGGCGCACGTTTTTCGGCTGTTACACTTCAGATGAAAGTGAAACACAAGAAAGAATCCGAAATGCACGAAGTTGAATGCAAATTCGAAATCGTAGACCGCCATTTATTGCTGGCCACGCTTCAGGACTTAAATGCCCAGGACGTCGGAACGGAGCAACAACGCGACGAATACTGGGCTCATCCCAATCGCGATTTCGCTGCCAGCGACGAAGCCCTGCGAACTCGACATGTCGGCGATCGATTGATGGTCACGTACAAGGGCCCCAAATTGCCTGGGACAGTCAAGTCACGGCGCGAGATTGAGCTGGAGTTCGCCCCGAATACGCCTCCGACTGAAATTCACGAAATGTGGCTCGCTCTTGGTTTTAAAGCCGTCGCAACTATTCACAAACATCGTCAGAAATTCAAAATTGCCTTCGACGAACGAAACTTTGAAATAGCGATCGATGAAGTCACTGGGGTTGGACAATTTGTTGAAGTGGAAACGGTCGTCCCGCAACAAGACTCCAAGGGAGCGATTGCGGCCATCGAGCAACTGTGCCAGCGAATAAATTTGGTCAACCCAATCCGCGATAGTTATTTGGCGTTGTGGTTGGGCAGGCGAGACGGTTAGACTGAGGATTGACCCGTTCAAAACGTACTTTTGCTTAAACCTAGTGGAATCACACACGGAACGCCCTCCAGACTCCTCAGATCCCATCGCCACGGTTTCCAAATCGAAACCAAATCGGAATATCCGTTCGTCAGCATCGCCACAACAATCGGATTCGCCAAAAGTCAGCGTCCCCAACTGTCGACAAAAGCTAGGGTTGAATTTCTTCGTCATGAACTGGCATCAGATCTTGATGCGAACCGGGTGGATCTTCAAGACCGAAAGTCTCATCATGCCAGCCGTTCTGGATATGATTGGTGGTTCGGCTTGGCTGCGCGGATGCCTGCCGATGCTTAATCGCTTTGGGCAAAGCGTACCACCGCTGCTCGCGGCACAAATAGTCCGTCGCTCACGCTACAAAAAATTTGGCTTAATTGCCGCTGCAATGTCGATGGGCGTCCTTTTCTGTTTGTTGGCCTGGCTTTGGAATGTGCGCGGGGCGCTTTCGCCAAGCCTTTTGATCGGTTCGATTCTTGTACTGTATGCCTTTTTCTTTTCGAGCATGGGGATCCATCAACTGATTCTGTCAGCGATGGTCGGCAAACTGATTCCGGTAACGATCCGCGGCCGATTGATGCAATTCTCAAGCGTGCTGGGTTCAAGCGTTGCGGTTTGTTGCGCCTGGGTTCTCTTGAATCAATGGCTGAAAAAAGGAGATGCGAATTTTGCGGCGATCTTTTTGTTTGCGGGTGTGCTGTTTTGTGTGAGCGGATTGATTGCGCTATTGTTTAGGGAAACACCTGATTTGGATCCTCAACCACGCGAAACGCTGCGAATGCAACTTGGTTCTGCGATTCGCGTATTGTTTCGCGATCGGAATTTTTTAATATTATCGATTACTGCGGCTTTGTTCGGTATGATGATGACATTGTTTCCGCATTACCAAGCGGTTGGGCGTGAACGGCTGAAACTGGGCTTCGATAGCCTTGTACCATGGATCATTGCCCAAAATCTGGGCGTAGCGATTTTTAGCCTGCCTGCGGGGTGGCTGGCCGATAGGCGTGGGAATCGAGTGGTGCTGAAGTTGTTAATGAGTGGTTTATGTGTTGTTCCAATGCTATCGTTGTTTCTTTCGAAGATGGGTGATTGGGGATCGGCCTGTTATTTCTTGGTTTTCGGGCTATTGGGTCTAACGCCGGTCACGATGCGCACTTTTAGCAACTACACTTTGGAGTTAGTGGCGCGCGAGCATCAGCCTCAATATTTGAGTCTATTGAGTCTCTTTATGGCGGGACCTGCCATGTTGGGGTCGCTAATCGTCGGTTCCCTGATTGACTATTGGGGATATGAGCCCGCATTTATGCTAGTAACCGCTGGGCAATTCATTGGGCTAGGCTGCTGTTTTTTGCTTTTGGAACCTAGAAATACTGTAGAGTGATGATTCGCAAAGAATTAGCGAATGCCAAACGAATCCGTTTTTTCTAAAAGATTCGAATCCAAACGGATTCAAAATGCGTATACAAGTTGGTTGATGATTTCTGGCGAATGCGGTTTTTTTACTGCGCGGTGCCATTTCGGAAGAGTGTTCAAAAAAGGTCTATTGTTACAGGAGAAAATTTGATGTTGATGAAAACACTGAGTGCAGTTTGTTTGATGGTCGCTTTGATGGGTTCGCTTGCTTGCCAAAATTCGTTTGGCCAAGACGAAGAGCCGAAAGTCGAATTGAAAGACGTGAAATGTTTCTTGATGCCCAAGAAAGATGCTAAATCTGAAAATTTCGTGGAATATAAAAACGGCAAGGTTTACTTCTGCTGCGGCGGCTGCCTAAAGAAATTCAACAAAGATCCAGAGGCATTTGCGACCATGGCCAACCATCAGTTGGTCCTTACGAAGCAATACACTCAAAAGGCTTGCCCCATCTCCGGTGGTGAAGTCGACGCAGATCAAACTTCAGAAGTCGGCGGCGTGAAGGTCGCCTTCTGTTGCGAAAAATGCAAAGCCAAAGTAGACGAAGCGGAAACAACGGAAGCCAAAGCCGAATTGGTTTTTGCAAAAGAGCCCTTCGAAAAATCATTTGCAGGTCCGAAGCAAGAAGACGATGGCGTCAACGTTTCTGCGGCGACCTGTCCCATGAGCGGCGGCGAATGCGATGCAACCATATCGGTTGAATTCAATAGTGGAAAAGTGTTCTTCTGCTGTGCCGATTGTGCGAAAGAATTCTCGGCCGACAATGCAGCGCATGTTGCAAAGGCCAATCAGCAATTGGTCGCAACCGGTCAATTCGTTCAAAATGGTTGCCCAATGTCAGGCGGGAAAATCAACGAATTGCAAACAATTTCAGTTGGTAACGCGAAAGTCGGATTCTGCTGTGGCGGTTGCAAAGCCAAAGTCGAAAAAGCCGAGTCAGACGACGCACGCGTAACCATGTTATTCAACAAAGATTCGTTTGCCAAAGCATTCGAAAAGAAAAACTAGTTCGCGTCCAAGTCGAAAACGGTGTTTGACATGGAATGAGGAAGCCGAAGCATTTTGCTTCGGCTTTTTTTGTTTCAAAACGCCAAGTGACGGCGAAGCCTAGTTGAAGTGAGTTGTTTGATACGGAAGAATATTCCTCTGAGAGTACATCATTCAACCGACTTCACGTAAATCGAAAATTGTTGCGATGAAAACTGGGACTAAAATTACTCCAATCCATGGTGAGTATCCGGAGTTTACATGGGTTGCCATCCTGCTCGGTTGGGCAATCGGTTCGCTGTTGACCGTTTCTGTAGCCTACGCCGCGTTGGTACTTGGGTTTTCAATCGAGGGTTCTGAGCTTGCCGCAATCTTAGGTTGGGGTGTATTGCGAGGTGTCCTGAAACGAACCAGCATTGTCGAAAACAATATCAATCAAACGATTGCTTCGGCCGTAAACGGGGCGTCGAGCGGGATCATGTTTAGTGTCCCGGCACTATTGATTCTGTCGAAGAAAGATGAATTTTCTGAGCTTGCAAACATTGACGTTCCCATGTTGATCCTCGCATCGATCACTGGCTGCGTCTTGGGATTATGCTTTGTAATTCCATTACGGAAGAAAATGATCGATTTCGACCGTTTGCCTTATCCTGGTGGAATTGCGGTCGCCGCGATCCTGAAGAGTCCTGGCGCGGGAGTTCGCAAGGCAGCGGTATTGCTTGCTGGTGTCGCATTGGCCATGGTCGTGCAATCACTTGTCTTGTGGCTCCTAGGAACAGACGCAGATTGGGCTATGGGTGAAAGATTTTCGTTACCATCGTTGCTTAACTTGTCATTTTCGCTTTCGATTATGACCGTTGGCGTTGGTTATTTGTCCGGCAAGGGCGGTTTTTGGTTTGGAGCCGGAGGGTTTCTTTGTTATTTCCTTCTGTCTCCTTTATTATCATTGGCGAGCCTTGGGGCATGGGTGGACCCAAATGTTGCCGAGCTAGTTAGCAAACCAAGTGCGATTCGAGTTGAGCTTTATCGTCCAACTGGGATTGGCATGCTGATTGGAGCTGCGATTGGCGGGATCATCGGTGCATTGCCGATGATGATTGGCGCTATCAATTCTTTGCGGCAGTCGAATCAGCGTGCAACAGGTGCCGTTGCCGAAAAGGACGAGATGCCAATCTGGCTGTTGTACTTGATGATCACCATCGGGGCTGTTTTGATGGTGTTTTTTGCCTGGAAAGTAGGCAATGGCGAAGTACCACTTTGGCGTGCAGGTCTGATGGCAAGTGTTGGAGTGCTTTGGATTTGGGTCGCAGGTGTTATTGTTTCGGAATGTGTC
>JAHEAM010000484.1 GCA_024642765.1 Planctomycetaceae bacterium | reverse complement strand
GGCGGCAAGTGCCGTTTGCGTTAGGCGACCAAGCGATGGCGGTGAATCAATAATGACATAGTCAAAAATGCTCGTGCCCGTTGTCAGGTGCTCAATGACATGTTGCGACTGAAGCGAGTCGGCGTTAGCTAGCATATCGACGTCGCGAAATTTGCGGCTGCCAGGCAAAAGAAAAAGCCCCTCGGTTTTGGTCATCTGCACGTGTCCTCGAATTGAATCGTGGCCGAGCAAGGGATGGTTGTCGACGGGGCGACATCCGATGCCCGTCGTCGCATTGCATTGTGGATCCATGTCGACCAACAAAGTTGCGTGCCCTCCCATTGCCAAGCACGAAGCCAGATTGATGGCAGTCGTCGTTTTGCCAACGCCGCCTTTCTGATTCGAGATGCAAATTGTTTCGGGCACGAGAACTGCTAGCGTTTGTAATGACTGTTTGGTTTGTATGGGCAGTCCCGGGATGCGTTTCAGCCGACCGTGGAACAAAGAAACGATTTGGGGACATCTCTTAAAGACTCGCAAGTTTCAACAAACGATAATTAGCAGTTGCGAGTGTTTCACGAAAGTTCAATTTCGCAAGAAACGAAAAAGCGATGGCAGTAGCGATTGGATCGATTTCCGGAATAACGGTGAAATCGCTTGGAAGTCCTAGTTCGTTCCATTAGAATTCTGTGCTCATACGACTCTTCACGCATGCGAGAAACCGTTTTCTAGAACTGGCGATTTGCCAATTTGGGTGCGGAATTCAATTCACGTATTAACGCATCATCTGGCCCAAGTGCATTTCAAGACCTCGCGCGGGGCAGTTTCACGTGAAACCACCCAGGCTTTGTAGATGACCCGTTTTTACATGTGTTGTTTTTTGATTTTTAAACAACCAAACTATGGTTCCATGTGAAACTAAGGGCTATCTGGCTCATGAGTTTGGAGAAAGAGGGTTAAAGACAATTCCGCTCAGCATTTTGGGATAGAAAAAGGTGCTTTTAGCCGGCATCCTTTCGCCATGGAGACTAATCGCTTCAACGTCTGCAACCGATGCAGGCATCACAATCGCCGCAAGCGGAAATGGCTCACCCGTTCCCTCTTGTCCCGTCAGATCGCGGCCTGTGCCGTCGCCATTTGTTAGCCCTGCGATCAACTCGTCCAGATTGCGAACATAAAGCGGCGATGGCGGACTATCTTGACCTAGAAGCTCGTCGATAATCAACTTGTGCAAAATCGAAACGCCCAGGCCGTTCCATTCGGCGCTTTGTTGGCTAATCGAACTCATGAGTTTGCGGCCTGCATCTGTTAGGCGAACGAGAGTCCATTTGGAATCTTGATTTGTATACAAAGCCAGAGTCGATTGGTTGTCTTCGAATTCGATACGTTCCCAAATCTCATTTGCGGCGTCTGGTCCTGTTGCGACAACTTCGCACTGGAACGCATTGCCCAGTTTTTGGGCCAGTTCTTCAGCGGTCATTGACGGCAGGCCTCGAAAGAGTCGATGGGTCGGCAATACAATCATGCCCGGGTCCCACATGCTGATGCAGCACATCAGCACATAGTTTGCTGGATGGTCTGGTGGCAGGGGGCCGGATTGTTCGATCAGTTGCCGACGGTAGTTGAGAGCCGTCTCATAGCGGTGATGTCCGTCAGCGATGAATAGCGAGTGCGGTCCCATCAATGTGGTGGCATTACGAATCGCATCCAATTGAGTTGCAGCCCAAACACGATGGATCACGCCCGCATTGTCTGTGGCCTCAATCGGTGTCATGTCTGTAATTCCTGATTCGACTGCGTCCATCACAGCATTGTCGTTATCGGGATAGATTGAGAAGATCGGGCTCATGTTCGCTTGGCAATGTGTTGTTAACAGCAAGCGATCACGTTTGGCTTTTGAATGTGTTTCCTCGTGGGGGAAGACCTTGCCATTTCCAAATTCTTCGAGACGCAGTCGACAGATGAATCCGCGTCTTGTGAATTCCTGCGATTCAACTTTGAATATCTGATGATAGACATAGAATGCCGGTTGGTTGTCGGCCACCAAGACCCCGGCTCGTTTCCAATCGCGAAAGATTTTGGCGGCTCGGCGATAGACCGCCTCTTCATCGTCACCTGGTTCCGCCCGATTCAGGATAAGCCGAACGACGTTGTAGGGGTTCCGATTGTAAAGTGCTGCCTGCTGCTCCGCATCGATCACATCGTAAGGCGGCGCGACGACCTCAGCCAAAGCACCTACCCGAGAAAGATCATATCGCAATCCACAAAACGCTTGGATGTCTGCCATCCGTCACCTACTCATTCTAAAGTCGTCGATAATGGGCCAATCAATCAGAATTGATCGTAGCCCGCTCAGACGATCCGTGTCGAGTAGGGTCTGCTAGCATTTTTCTGCCGCACTCATTTGCAGCAGCACATTAGGCATTCAGCCTGCATCATCAATATTGAAAATTATTCACAACAGATTTTAGAGTCCGTCGATGTCCAGCAAATCAACTTACAGCGAATCGTCGGACGAAATGTCGATTGTACATTCTTGTTCAGGATGATTGCCTACCCTTACGTTAGCGTTCGCGATGTAGTTCGGGCTTAACAACCGATTGCATTGAGGCGACATCGGTGAGGCGGTCGACCCCAACAAATTGGCGAACCATCTCGATGACCTCCCGTGGTGATTGAACAAGTTGGGTGTATTCGACTTCGAGAACTTCGACGTTTTCTTTCTCACGCAACATTTCAAGCGTTCTCTGACGGTGTTGCTCAAGCCGCTGGGACATGTATTGGAATTCTGTTTCCGCAGGTGCATGTTGAATTCGCTCGATCATTCGACTTTGGGACGCGGCGACTTGTTCAGCCGGTCGTGTCATGAAAATCACTTTGTAATTGTGATGCCGCGGCAAATGCGGCAGCAGCATTGAGATGATTTTAATGGCCTTTTCGTCCAAGCCCTCTTTGTCCAACAGATCTGGCTCCTTGGGAAGTCGTTTGATGTCCTCCCATTCCAAATAGCCACGTGGATTATTGATGTCAGCGATACGCAAATCATCGGTTTTCGGTTCGATTCCGCCAGCACTGAGCAATTGCATCATTAGTGAAGTGCCCGACCGCGGCAAACCAGATACGATCAACAACGTCTTGCCAGATGGTTCTGTGATGGGGGCGGGCTTCTTGAACGCTTTGCGGCGGTCCTCGGAGGCCGTTGATCGTTCCTGTAGCGTCGGGACTTGGGGAAGGTCAAATAGGGTGGTTCGTTCGGAGGTCTTGGATCGCGACAGTTGAGCAACGGCAGGCCTCATTTGTCGCCGGA
>JAHEAM010000060.1 GCA_024642765.1 Planctomycetaceae bacterium | reverse complement strand
ATTCGGCCGCACGACGCGGGTCGACCCAATGCCTTAAAACACGAGCAACAAAGCCGCCTCCATATCTCAGTTCCAATCCAAAGGACAAGTTTCGATACACCGACATGTGTGGGTACAGAGCATAGTTCTGAAACACCATGGCAATGTCGCGATCTTTGGGTGCTATGTCGTTAACGACTTTGCCACCGATCGAGATTTTGCCAGACGTCGGTTTTTCGAGTCCGGCGATCAACCGTAGGGTTGTGCTCTTGCCACAACCACTAGGTCCCACCAAAACCAAAAACTCTTGGTCCGCAACGCAAAGACTCAAATCTTCAACAGCCGACGTTCCGTCCGGATATGTTTTTGAAATCGATTCAAGTAAAACTTGTGCCATTCAATCCTGTGCCCGTTAGCAAATTTTGGTTTACAAAAATACTAACGTGTCCTGTATCGATAGCACTTCCATAACCGGCCAAAAAACATGACGGTTGAAGCCCTCGAGTATTCGCGCCAAGCACTAAAGAATACTGGTTTTTTGCCAACCGGTCAACCTTGATAGCCTTTATTTATAGGGCTTCTGCTGATCATAAGCAGCCAAAGCGGCCTCTTTAGTTCGGGCCCATTTTTGTAAAGAAATGCCCGTAGTTTTTCAGCTATCTTATGTAGAAGAGGGCACCAGAGCACGCAAATTCAACGCTTGGCAGTCGCGGGGTATCCCACAAACTTGCCGTTTTCGTTGCCGAAATTCATTTGATCTGCTCTCTATTGTGAGCTAATGACACGACATTTGCCGGCGTTGTTGGCCGCAATCGCCTGCAGGGCATAGACGCCAAATGACATGTCCATTGCCAAAGTATGAACCGGCACAACCGGATGAACAACCCCGTCCGCATCGGTGCTTTCGACGTTCGCCATCGCCAAATAGGCAACTGTGTTGTCTTGGAATTCCCCGTCTGAAAGTAAGAAAATTGCATCTGGCCGCGTCGACAATGCCGAAGCCATCGCAAATTTTGGGAAGGTTGAACCGCCAGGGAGTTGGCCGCTAACCCATCGCTTGACCTTGCGAATATTCTCAGCCGTGGCTTCGACCAAAAATGTGTCTTTGGGTTGAGTGTTGAACATGGCCCAAGTATCCGTGTTATAGAGAAGCACTAAGAAACGTCGATCAGGTTTGAGCGAATCAAGCGAGCGAAAAAGTTCTTTCCTCGTTAACTCCCATCTCGCTCCACCCATGCTTCCAGAACAATCGAGTACATAAACGAATTTTGTTCCACGAGCTGTCGCGCCGAAAAATTCAACGTCGCCTTGCTCGCCGTCTCCTTCGCTGGCGGACGCAGAGCTTGCCATGTTGCTTGCGGACGGTTTCACGGCGATGCCTGTCGTGGCGAAACCCCCTAATCCACCCGACGGATCAAACGGTTTGTCTGAGTAAACCGTTGTGTTTCTTTCAATTTGGACGCCCAGGTCTTCCGAAGTGAATTGGGTTGCGTCGGGGGGCTCAATCGACTCGATTTCTGATTCGCTAGGAGACTGAGAAGACGACAGTGTCAGTGTAAGGTCTGTTTGATCCAGCTCATCGAATCGCGCCAACGCAGCTTCGAAACCAATCGTGTTGTCTTTCGAACTGGCGATCCCCCAAAATGCGATACTCACCAAAATAAGCAAATGAGCCAGAAAACTAGTTAGCCAGCTAGGAACGATTCGACGATAGGATCGGATCATGTCCGGTCTCTCGGAGTGCTCAATTATCGTAACAGGTTCAAGACCATCGATTTCCACTTGGCACGAAGTCAATGGCTGGCTAAGAGCGTCCAACGTGTTCTCGTTGCTGTTGGCAGGCGAACGAAACGAATCAGGCTTGGCGATGGAATAAACATGGCTGCAATTCAACGACGACCCGCCAATAGGTGTTGCCAGCGATTTGTCTGCGTTTTGCGACATGCCTTTTTTGCCCCTTGGCTCCGCTGTTTGAAGATTGAGCACAATCAAGTTGCTCAGACAGAGAACGCCTAAATCTGATTATCTCGAATTCTAGTGTCTTTGCCATGTGTTTTTTGCTCCGAGCTACATTTTTCAAGAAATCGTCAGCCGCGGAGCTCAATGCCCAGAGTGCTGGCAAAGCGGCCGAATATTTGAATTTCGCGTTCTAATTCTAGGATTTGTCTTGTTTGCGAGCGATGGTTTTCCCTATAATCCGCGCCGCAAGTGCCTATTGCCAACGCAACACGAAGGATCGTAAACGAAATGGCCATCAAACCAAAAACCAAAATTCGAACATTATCGAGAGGCCTAGGCAGGCAAGCAATGCGAACGAAGGCGCGGCGAACGAAGGCGCTCGGCGGGCTAACGGGTAATTTGTTGGGTTTTGTGTTGTTGATCGCTTGGACATCTGAGTTCGCATCTTATGCGTTGGCTCAGGACACGACACAGCGCGCTTCAGCTCCCTACCGCCCCGCTTTCGACGGAGGCGAACAGCAGCCTGTCGCCTCTAGCTCCAATACGAGCCAATTGCCAACCGGCCAACCGGCGCCACCGGGCCGAATGAACGAACCCAATCCAACGAGCCAAGCTGCAAGCCAGATCGGTACAACGAGCCAGTCACAAAATCCGGTGCCTGCCGCTCAACCCAGTGCCGGTGACGCCAACCAAGGCGCATCCACTAACAGGGTTGCTGTCAACTCTCGTCAAACGCAACTGAATGATCAAGTCACGCAGGCCGGCCCAGCCAACGCACAATGGCAGCAACAAGGACAAAGTGCAGCGACTGCCGCCAACCCGATCCCTGCCGAGATCACAAGAGTCTCGAAGACATTCTCGTCGCTGCCCAATGACGCGGGCCAGGTCTGGCGCGAATATGATATTTTGCCTTACACATCTCAGATCACGAATTCCGAAGCACCTCAGCAGGCGGTCGTCGATTGGATACTGCGGCAAACGGGGAAAGACATGTGGTTCAGCCAGCCGTTGGGAATTCTCAGTGCAACTCGCGAAAAACTAATCGTATATCACACACCTGAAATCCACAACGAAATCAATGCTTTGGTCGATCGATTCGTTTACACGCGTGGTCAACGCGACACGGCACTGGTCAATTTGGTGACGGTTTCCAATCCCGCCTGGCGCGAGTCTGTCTACAAGTACTTGCAACCAATCGAGGTTCATTCTCCAGGGGTCGAAGCTTGGTTGGTCAGTAAGGAAAACGCAGCATTGCTCTACAATCAACTCTCGCAACGCAGCGACTTTATCAATCACTCTTCTGGAAACGTTACGCTCCACAACGGCCAACCGTTGAAAATCGAGAAACGTAAGCCGCTTCAATTTGTGAGGAGCATTCGTTGGACACCTGGGCAATTGCCTGGGTACCAGCCTTTGCTCACGCAAATGAACGAAGGGTATGAGTTGCAGATCGCATTCTTGGAGTCTTTGGACGGCAAGTCCATCGATGCGGCGATCACTTGCAATGTAGACCAAGTCGAAAAATTGACGGGAATCAAGGTGCAGGTGCCGGGCACAACCACAGCATCTACGGGCCTGTCCTTGAGCAGCGGTGACAAGATGAACTTGCAAATCCCACAAATCGTTTCCTGGCGATTGCAAGAACGCATTCGCTGGCCGGTTGACCAAGTTTTGTTAGTGAGTTGCGGGGTGGTCGCCAATTTGAATTCGACCAGCCAAGGCCCTTTTTCGGGACTTTTGGAGCAGAATAATGGTCGCGCCGATGCGTTGTTGTTTATCGATTTTCGCGGTCCGCAGAATCCGAGAACAGCCCAATCGCCCGCGCTTCAAGGCAATTTGGCGCCCCTGCCAAAAAAATAGCAGCTGTCTAGAAATACCATTCCGGATACCGGCATCGGGCTCGACCTAGGCGCACTGCTGCGAGTGCCCTCGACGAAGGCTGCCAAATCCGTAGAATTTTTATCTTTGACCGAACAACGAACGAACTCTTCGTTTCCATTCTCAATTAGGTGCTGGCGCACTTTAGTTTCAAAGGTTTTTCGATGTCCTCTTCCGCTCGTCGTGTTGTGGTTACTGGCATGGGACTCATTTGTCCCTTGGGCAACAGCGTAACCGAACTGTGGGATGCGATTACGAGCGGTCAAAGTGGCGTGGGGCCATTGACCAGTTTGCCAACCGAAAATTTGCCAATCGATTTCGGCGGTGAAGCCTCTCGATTCGACGGTTCAATCGAGCAATTCGGAAGCCTAGAAAAAATGCTGCAGCGCAGTATTAAAAAAGGCCTCAAGCTCATGTGCCGGGAAATTCAAATGGGTGTTGCCGCAGCCCAACTGGCTATTCAAGACGCCAATTGGGGTACTGATGCCTATGCTCCGGAACAAATCGGAACGATGTTTGGTTCCGACTATATTATTTCCGAGCCGGGCGAATTTGCTGCTGGCATCAAACGCTGTACAACTGACGGTGTTTTCGATTTTAGCCGCTGGGGCAAAGAAGGTTTGGGCCAAGTGGAACCATTGTGGTTGCTCAAGTATCTGCCGAACATGCCGGCCAGCCATGTTGCAATTTACAATGACTTTCGGGGACCGAGCAATTCCGTGACCTTGCGCGAGGCGTCGTCGAATTTGTCAATTGCCGAAGGCGTCACTTCGATCCGGCGCGGAATTGCAGATGCCATTGTGGTGGGTTCAACGGGTACCAGAATTCATCCGTTGCGTACCGTGCATGTTGCCTTGCAAGAACGCCTCGCTCCCAAAGGCCTGACTCCAGCGAGCGCTTGTCGCCCATTTGACAAGGATCATTCGGGCATGGTTATCGGTGAAGGTGCGGGCGTGATTGTCCTAGAAGAACTCGAATCGGCTCAACGCCGTGGCGCAAATATTTTAGCGGAAGTGATTGGTTATGCTTCCTCGACGGTGTGTTCACCAGCGGGTGTCGTCGACTATCAATCCGTTTTTGAGAACGTTATCGAGTTGGGATTGAAGAAGGCCGGATTACAAGCCGCGCAACTAGGACACGTTCATGCCCATGGACTTTCGGACCCTGCTGTCGATCGCGCAGAAGCTCAAGCGATTCGCAATCAATTGGGTGACGTTCCAGTGGTAGCACTCAAAAGCTACATGGGGAACCTGGGTGCCGGATCTGGAATGGTGGAGATCATTTCGAGCGTTCTGGCGTTGCAGCATCGAAAACTCTTCCCGATCCTCAACTACGAATCGCCCGCTGCCGATTGCCCAATCAATGGCGTTCGCGAACTTCAGGAAAGTTCTGACGGTTCGTTCTTGAACCTAAACGTTTCACCCCAAGGCCAAGCAAGTGCCGTGTTGATGGCCGAGTGCAAGCCCTAGGGATGTTCATTGAGTCCTTTTGCCTTAGCTCTTTCATTGGGAAAAGCTCCCAATGCGTCAGGTCTAATTACCGCTTCTGTCGGGATTTCTCCAGTTGCTGGAATTCCTGGATGCCGGTCTGGTCGTTGGATGCGTCGGCGATTGAGAAGTTTCGGTCATAGTCCAGCGTCAGGCCGTAACTGATTTCGAACGATTTCTCGCCGGATGTTTCAGCCGGAACTGCGACGTCCCATCGCAAAATGTTTTTAGACCGTTCGCGACGGACGTACAGCGGATCGGTGCTGAGTGCGACACTCGGATCGCCTAGCGAAATCCTGATATCGGTCGAGTGGTTGGTGTAAGGCAATCGGTCAAACACCCTCAGGCTGACTTCCTGGTTCTTGTAATTTTCCACTAGAATTTTGTACTGCATTTTGATTTCCTTGTTGCCACCTTGAACGCCTTCGGTTTTTTGAACCAGCTCACGGCGGGCACGCAATTGGGCATCGCTGCCAAAGCCCATGATAAACGTCTCACCCTGGGCCACTGTCGGGATCTCAGCGCGACCAACAAAGCGATTGTCGATGTAGACGGTCACAGGCCCTGACAGAAAATCCATGTCGCTGACGTTATCAACTTCGGCTTCACGATAAACGTAGCTGCTGATCAGGGGTGTGGCGACGTGATAGAACTTGCTTGACAGATCGCCCCGGAAGATTCGGACCATCTGTTGGTCATTGCGGCTCGCCAGACTGACAGTGTTGTCCAGCTGGTAACTCAGACTAGGCGCGTTGTCGGTGTCGCTATCGACCATGATCGACGAAAGAGCCTCCATCGGGTTGACCAATTCCAGTTCCTGAGTGGTGCATGCGAATTTGTTGATAGACCAATTGGCATTTGTTTTGGCTTCGAAGCCAACCACCGCACTAAGCTGTCCATTGGCAGCCATTTGTTGGGCTCGGTTGTCGTTGTAGCGATAGGCCAGAGCTCCAGCAGCATCGAGAGCCTGGGTTTGAGCGGCCGACTGCTCGCTACCTATCAAAGCAACGCTGAACGGGGCCAGACTTGGGCCACTCGCACTGAGAGCCGGAGAGGCGGTCGAAAGAGTCAATTTCACGCCGTCCCAGTTTTCACCGGATAGCTGCTGAATCAACGCATTGTATTCGACTTGCACTTGGCTGCGATCATCGGCGGCGCGAATCGTATAGGTCGGTGACCATCCGCAATTGCTCACGAGGTAATTTAGTTCCAGTTGCTGCGCGCCATCGTCCAGCTTTTCTACAAACAGTACTGCTTCGTTAACCGTTTTCTGGGCGTTTTGAGTCAACTCGGCCCGGGAGCGATCGAGCAGGCTGAGTTTTTCGTTCAACGTTTGCAGTTCGCCCGCCAATTGGATTTGTTCTTCCGCAATGGCGGCGCGTTGGTCGAACGAAAATGTTGTCAGCTCGCGCAGCGTTTTCGCGTCGAGGACTCCTTTGGTCAACTCGGTTTGAGCTGTCGGCGCGACGAAGCCCTGAAGTTGATCAATGAAAGTGGTTTTCTGTGCGGCCAATTCCGTTTTCTTTTGGTTCAGCGCAAGGGCCACTTTGGTCGAAGCGATTTCTGCATCCAGCCTGCGAACTTCCTCACGAGGCTCTTCGCCAACGGCCCGCCGGCGAAAGCGAACAGCGCGAACTTCGACTTTATCCGATGATTCAGCGTACAGGCTGCTGTCGAGAATTGTCATCGGTAGATCGGAGACGACTACTTCTTGACTCCCCGCCGCTCCTTCGATTTTGATATTCCGCGTAATCAGCGCCTGTCCACGATACAAGGTAACCCGGCTGACTGTCCCAGCATTTGAATCCGTCCCGTCAAATAGCTTTCCTGACGCGCAAGCCGTAAGCGAGACACAAATACTCAAGCAAAGCAATTTTGCTGACAATAATCGAAAAAATCTCATCGGACACACCTGTGGAAAAGAACGTCATGGATTGGCGAGGTCGAAATGCCACACTTAGTTTACTTGAAATAAGCATTCTTCGACAACTTTTTGCTTGGCGAATTGCGTAACAAGTTTGTATACAATGCTGAAAATGGTGATTTCAACCCCTGCCACGCCTGTAATACAAAACTTCCGACATGACGACGAGCAAATTCGTTCCATGAATTTTCGCGAGAGATTGTGCAGCCGCAAATCGATGAGCGATTCGCAATCAATTGGGTGACGTTTCAGTCGTAGCCCTCATCCGCCACCGAATAAGATATGTCGGAATGGTAGTTTCGCAATGAGATATACCACAACTGTTCATATCCGTTGCAATCGCTACAGGCATCGTAAAGCGACTCTTTGTTTCGGTTCTTGCCGTCTAAATATTGCCATTGGCAGGCGGATTTGTGACCTAGGTTTTCCGAATGCTTGTCGGCTTCTGTTTAGGTCGCAGCATTTGCCGGTACCTTTCAAAACTACAAAGTCATGTCGGAATCCAAAACACGTACACGAATTCGCCCCATCACTGCTTGGACTCGGCCCGTTCACAAACTGATCGACTGGCTGGCCATTATCGGCGGGCTTTACGTCTTGGTGACCTGGGCACCCGACGCAAATAGTCGTTCAACGATCATGATTGGATTGGTCGCGATTGGGATTTTTTCGCTGGCGGGCGAGTTCGTGGGTCTTTACCGGGATTGGCAAGGCGTCGCGATCGAGCGCGAGCTTTTGACAACCGTTATCGCTTGGGCAATCACTCTCGTGACTTTGGTCTTCCTGGGTAACTTCACTCAGTATTCGACCGAGATTTCAACAAATGCCATATTCTTTTGGTTTGTTTCCACTCCGGTGTTTGCGATGTCGTTGCGAATCCTATTTCGCAATGCGATCGTTTATGTCAATCAAAATAGTTCCACCTCACGTGGATTTGCTGTCGTCGGCGCAAATAGTTTGGGCATCCAATTGGTTACCAATATCCAAGGCCAGGCAGAGCTCGGTCTACGGTTTTTAGGTTTCTTCGACGATCGGCCGGAAGTGCGAACTGAGGAGTTGCCTCAAGGAATTTCACAACGTTTGGGTAACTTCGATATGCTCGTTGGGAGAGCTAAAGCTGGGGAAGTTCCCGTGATCTTCATTACGTTGCCACTGCGAGCAGAGCTGCGTATCCAAGAAATCGTTCAGCGTCTCGCGGATACAACCAGTTCCGTGTATTTGGTGCCGGATTTCTTTGCGTTTCAGTTGTTGCATTCGCGCTGGACCGATTTTCGCGGCATTCCGGCGGTCAGCATCTACGAGAATCCGTTCTATGGTGTTGACGGAGTTTTCAAACGCCTTTGTGACGTCGTGCTTTCCAGCATCGCGATTGCAATTGCTGCGATTCCAATGGCCGTGATTGCCCTCTTGATCAAACTCACAAGCCCCGGACCAGTCCTATTCAAACAACGGCGTTATGGCCTAGACGGCAAAGAAATTTGGGTTTGGAAATTTCGCTCTATGCGGACCATGGACAACGGAGCAGTGGTCAAGCAAGCCCAGAAAGACGATCCTAGAATCACTCGCTTGGGAGCAATCCTCCGCAAAACTTCATTAGATGAGCTGCCACAGTTGTTCAACGTGTTTCAGGGAACGATGTCGATGGTCGGGCCTCGCCCACATGCAACGGCACACAATGAGTTCTATCGCAAGCAAATTGATGGCTACATGTTGCGGCACAAAGTCAAACCCGGAATCACCGGTCTTGCGCAGGTCAACGGATGTCGCGGAGAAACAGAGCAACTCGAAAAAATGGAAAAACGTATATTCTTCGATCACAAGTACATTCGGGAGTGGTCGATTTGGATGGATTTGAAGATCATCCTTTCGACTTTCAAAATCGTCCTCTCACGCCAAAACGCTTATTAGGCGCTGACGCAGCAGTAGAATCGCACTCCACAAGATTTGTGCGAAGTATGCGGTGACTAGAGTAACTGCGGGACTCCAAACTATTTGGAAGGACTTCTACGCGTCGGTTTCTTTGCGGATGGGTTGGCAGTAGGCCGAGATGGAATGGGAAAGTTTCTCCAAGCGTTCCTTCAGTCGTTTCTGAGTGGCCGACTGTGAACTGTCATCGGCGGCTGGATTTGCTGGAACGGAATCATCCGAAACTGCTTTTCGAACACGTTCGATTTCGATCTCATCAACCATCATTGTTTGAGCTGCGTTGCGTCCAATGGTTTCGCGCATTGCATGGGATGCAGCAATGTTTCTTCCAGACGGCTCGCTCATGTTACTTTTGCTCAAGTCGATATCGAATGTTGCGGTTGTCGCGGGTGATGAAGTTGATGGTTGAGCTGGTTGGACCGGCAATGGAGAGTCATATTGAATGACGGTCAGTTCTTCGTCAGTAGGTGCGGCAAAAGCATCAATACTTGCGAGTGCTTCCAGGCCGACCAATGGTTTGTCTGGGCCGGCTGGTTTGGCCTTTGTCTGCTCTGGTATGGCGGGTGCAGATTTTGCCAGTCGAGACTCGTCGATGTCGCGAATAACAGAATCGCGAGTTGCCAATACGTCGGTGTCGCGCAAAATGCTCGCCGGTCGTTTGCTAGGTGTTTTCGTTCCAGAACCAAAGGGTCGAGATGCGTCTGTCGTTTGTCGGGTTGATGCCGCTTTCGAAGAGTTCGTTCGGGTAGTGATTTTCGATTCAATCGAATTGGCAAACCGTGTGAGGTGTTCTCGAAGTTCGGGCATTGGGCCATCGACCAAGATTGCGATTCCCAATCCAATGCAGCCGCCCAAAATCGCAGCCAACAAAATGAGGGATGCCCGTGACATTCCCGACGCCTGTTTCACCTCGGGGACGCCCATCGAAGTCAGAAGGTTGTATTCGTGCTCCGTCGAAGCACACGATTCGACTTCAGCCAACGTGTTCTGTAGCTTAGCCATGGCTTCGCCACGCCGAGTGAGCTCATTCGAGATGGTTTGATACTCGACGCGGTTTTTGTTGACAATCAAACTGCGTTTTCGATACAAATCTTCGGAGGCCTCCAGGCGTTTCAAGCGTTGGTTAGCGATATTCTTTTGTTGCTCAAGTCCGTCTTGAATCGTTGAAATTTCCAATTGGATCTGCATTCGTGTCGCTTCGACAGCGTTGCGATTCGTTTTCAGGGTTGGGTGTTCCGCTCGATAGATGCCTTCGGCGCTCGCCAATTTCAATTTGGCATCGACCAGTCCGTTGTACAGTCGATCAAGGGCTGGTTGCAGTCGCATGAGTTCATTATTGGTGGCCAGTACTTGTTCCCCGTCCGATTGAAGTTGTTGCAAATACTGCAACTGCTTTTCAATTAAGTCGAGTTGGTCGGTTGCCACCCGGCGTTCATTACGAATTTGTTCAAGGGCGCGGTGTAGCTCGCCGTTTCCACTATGGCTTTCCGTCATCGCACGCAATGACTCCAGGTCTTCACCAACAGAGTCCTCGATTTCGCGCACTTTGTTGGCGGCCAGTGAATAGTTCTCGAACGCCTGTTCGTATTGGGCACGCAATTCATTTTGCATACTTGTTAGACGATCCGCTCGTACAAGTCGCAGGTTTTTTTCGACTTCCGAGTGAAGTGAGGTTGCGAGGCAACTCGCCATGTCGGGCGACGATGCTTTGACGTTTAAGATAATCACGTCGGTCTTTCCAAACTCCGCCCCATTGGGGGGCGAAATCGAAATTTTGCCTTGGAAGGACTCGACTTCCGATGAACTTGCGGTAATACCCGAATATTTTTCGGGATAGGTCGACGAAAGTGCGGCGGCGATGACGGCAGGCTTGCGCGCCAAATGCAGAACGGTTTCTTGCGCGTTTTTGAGTGACTCTTCGGATTGAAATCGACCGGGCTTAAACGAATCACCTAGCAAATCGTCCCGCAACATCAATGTTTGCGAGGCCATAAAACCGCGGGGCGTTAATAGCGAATAGAGTGTCCCCAAGACCACGCACACAATGAGTGGAACCAGAATCAGCACCCGATTTCGATTTAGGAAGTCAAGGACCACTTGTTTCCTTAATTCGAACGTCATTGGAAAAGTCTTTGGGGTCACGCAAACGAATGAGCACGTATTTGCTATCCATCGACTAGAATTGCACCTGTGTTAATAGTTTCGAAAGCGTTAGCGTTGCAATTACGACACGCGAAATCTACGGAATGGATTTAATCGTTAAAGATTGACTATCCACGCCAAACAGAAAGCGTCAAGTTTCGTTTGGCTGAAAAGAATCGCCAATTTTCGTTCAAGAAAGTCGGACGTCACCAGAATCTTGAACAGTGCCGCTAGCAGTTTTCAATCAGCAAATAGGTAGTGGAGTTTGAGAACAGCGTTTGGACCGGTCGCCGTTCATCAGGCAAAATTTGGCATTCGATCGAAATGGCATTTTGGCCTAGCACTAAGAGCTGGGTTATTTCGATCGGTGAGTTCTTGTTTGAGATGGACGATTGATTCAATGCCACGCTGGAATACGTCGGCCAATCTTCAAGCTCTAAATACACTCGAGATGTCGGCAAGAGCCCACTCGGTCGATTGAATTTTCGAACCATGCGAATGGCGGCGATTGGCTTTTCCAATGCGTTTTCTGGAAGAGGCGTTTCAGTTTTTTGGCGAAATTCAAGCTGCGAACCGTCGCAGTGTTGAAGCCAAAAATGCCAGGGTCCCGCCAATCGAATTCGGTGCATTGATGTCATTAAACCAGCTCGAAAATATAGCGACAGAGCCAATTACCTAAAAAGATAGCTCCGCTTGTTTTGCAAACGGAGCTAACTTGTAGTACTCGTCGACCGCCGTCGAGAGTGTGAATATTGCAGTCGCGCTTAATGAGGCATGAAACTGTGCACGACGGAGGTTTGTCGGATCTGTTTTGTCGTGCGATCGACAATTCGAAATGACACCTTGATGCCTTTGATTCGAAACGGATACGGCGGCATGGTTTCTCGCTCGCCGTTGTCGTCGACGCCGTTGGCGCTGTCGTCATCGAGGCCATTCATGCCTTCGTCAATGATGCCATCGCGGTCGTCGTCAATTCCATTGGATTCATAGTGCTTTGAAAATGTATCGAGGACTTTTGTGATACCAAAGCTTTCCGGATAGAAAAGTTGCGATTTGAGTGTAGGCAAGGTCGAAAACTCGGC
>JAHEAM010000483.1 GCA_024642765.1 Planctomycetaceae bacterium | reverse complement strand
TGCGAAATTGCTCGCGACTTCAATTGCCACATCATTTCTGTTCGCTGTCAGGTTCCAACGGTTGTTCGCTGTTAATTCGATTTCCCTATCAAGGAAAGGAACCACGAGATAGTCGTCAAAACTGTTTCCGGCCCACCTCTGCTTCAGACAAAAAAGTATTTTTGGATTGATCGAAAGACCCTTTTTGTCGCTTTGTTTCGTAGCAGGAGGGTATTTGGGTTTCTTGCCTTTCCGACTTTCATTTTGCCATTTTGTAAATTCTTCCAGCGCAATCTTGTTCGCCACCTCCTTTCTACTACCGAGCAATTTTTGGAGTTCATTTAGTTCTTCTTGGTCATAGATCAAACACCCGCGAGCTTGCCTGGTCGGCTTCCAATCCAAATCTAACGAAAGGCATGATCGAGTTGTCACTGCCTGAATCCAAGAACTGATTTGTTCCGTGTTCTTCATCATTGCAGATAGGAAAACATAATCAGTGTAGGGCGCATTGTGGAACAAACTCAGTATGCAAAACATCGAATCAAGACTTCTTTGATCCTCCACTCTACTCTTCGGGTGAAGCAAATGACATTCGTCGAAAACAACAAGCCTCAACTGCGCGAAAGACTCGGGCGAAATCCCAAGCTGGGTAAGACATCGTTCCGGAGTAAGAACTGCAATATCTGGCAATTCCGCTGTTTCCGTTTCTGCATACTCACCATCAACTAGAGCAGTAGCTCGAACATCGTAGTGAGGAAATGTTTTCTTTAAGTCTCTGAAGACTTGACTAACAAGCGCATGCGTTGGAACCAAAAACAATACTTTCCCTCCTGACAAAAGAGATGAAGCAATCTTTAGTTCCGCAACGGTGCTTTTACCCGCTCCTGTGGGAAAGCTAACTGCACTGGAAATTCCCGGATTAAGGTATCCCGCGCTGATCGCGTTTCGATGATTTATCCATAGGTAAGGCCGTCGAAATGCCACACTTCGCAAAAAATCACTCCAAAGCGATTCGGTTAAACCAATTGGTGGCGGAGTCTTCAGCACCGAGCTTGCGAGCAAAGAATTGGCTACCTGCAATAAGAGGCTCGCCAAATGGTGCGGGCCAGAATAAGTATTCAAGATGGTTGCCTGTGACTCATCAAGCTCGATGTCGTTGACGGCCAGCTCCATGACGCGCTGAAACGTCGCAGTGGACGATGCGGTTTCGTTTCCCAAGAGCTCGTTCGCAAGGCGTTGGATGCCCAAAAAAAGTTCTTTGTAAAGTTCCGTTGAGGGAATGGCTTCAAGAACGAAAGCGTCGGTGAAATCTACCGGTTGTTTGGGAAGATCCAATTCGACTAAGTCCTGCAAATCGCCTTTCGCAAGAAGGAAGACGGACTTAATCAATATACTATGAACGGGAGGATGATTATCAAATTCGAATCGCGACGCAACTTCCGTCGCGTCTCCAGTGTATCCAGCAATTAGAAATAATAGCGCGGCGGATACATCCGTTGTAATAGAGTCGTGAAGAAGTTTTGTTTTTTTCTCGCGTGACTGGTTACTGCGTTCGATCAGTGACAAAAGCTGATACGCGGTCCCACTTACGAAAGCGGCCGAGTCCCGGTTTTCTCGATCTCGTAGTACGGAGACGTACGATTCATATGTGGTCGCTAGGCGAAAAAGTCGATCGGTGTCGATGGTTTGTAATTCAGCTTCGCCTTGGTTTTGTCTGAACTGTGACCTTGCCGCCACAATTTGTGCGAACGCACGCGAAAGTTCGTCAGGTAGTTTGGAGACGTCTAAATCTTCCATAGGTGGAGAACGCATAATTAAAGCGTCAGATTCGGAATCGTACACCTATTCCTCCCCCCGCATTTTATCAATTTCGTTCGCCACCTTGACTGAAAAACAATCCATCCACAGTCGCAGGTTATCAAACTGGAACATTTCGGCTCGTCTAAGAGATGCCGGTCCGGGTATTATGTCATCGAAGTTCTTGAACAATTTCTTGCGAGACTTTTCGTCCGGGTTTATGCCCGTCGTCGTGAGAGAAACGCGATAACTGCGTTCTCGTTTCCACATAACCAATTCAAGGAAACCATCAACCAGAGCTTCATCGACATGAGAACTCTCCAATAGTGTTGTAAGCTCACTCTTGATTTCTGTATCTCGTTTACCGTCTTTACATTCTTTAAACTCGTTTAACACTTGCTGTTGAAACAGGTTTCTCGCACGGTCTGTTGCTTTCTCTTCGCAAATCATCATTGATGCTGGGTTGCGAGCACCCTCTTCCAAAACGATGACGAGAGCATCAAATCCTTTGTCCGCTGGTCGATCGTGCGGTGGTGAAATTAGAATTTTTCCACTGTCGACAAGGCGTATCCCAACCCAAGCCATCAATTGAAATAGCCAGCCGTCACGAAGTTCCTTTAGCTTTTGAAGAGTTTTGGGATTCTCTGATTCAGGAGCCAGTTTCTGCAACGTTACCCGAATCATTTCTTCTGATGTTGTTGGAGTTGGCGTCGAGACACCTTCAAGAATCTTTCGGACGTGCCTGTGTTGCCCCAACAACAACTTGGCAACGTAATTTGCCAACAAATCTTCGTCTCCGAAACACCACGAATAACCGTGCGCGATGTCTTCGTCAAACCGTTCGTAAATTAGTGGTGGCTCTATTTCGGTTGGCATTTATCCCGTTCCCTTTTTGCCAAGGATTGTAGCAGACCTTTTACATCCAGATGAAGAAACGACTTGTCTGGGCAGGTCCAGCTCAGTAAGTGGCCGGCGTTCCTGTAAATTCAATTCACGATCCGTTTTGGCGATGGCAAAGAATTAGAAACTAGGGCGCGGTTTAAATAACCTGCCCCGGTCCGACACATCGAAGCAATTCGCCCTGTGATTTGTCACCAACCTGAATTCGACTGATTCTGTTTTCGCATGTCCTGGCGCATGAAAATGATCGTTCTAATCCGATCACGGCTAGGAACCACAAATGGTTCCCGAAAGAGGTAAACTGTTCACTCGTCGATTGATCCTTGCGAGGAGGAATAGTTGTGACAAATTCTGAAGGCAAAACGATTTCACGGCATGAACCTTATGAAATGGTTTGGGCGAAGCCACTGACCAAGATTGCTCCCGATTATGGGCTGTCTGATGTTGGTCTCGCCAAGATTTGCAATCGTTTCGAAATTCCCAGACCGCCAGTCGGTTACTGGGCGAAACTGGCACATGGCAAATCCGTCGAAAGGCCTCCACTCCCAGAACTCGACAATGCGGACGTGGAGGAAATCCGAATATTCAGAAAACAGTTTTTTGAAGCCGACAAACCCAAAAACATCAAACGGA
>JAHEAM010000482.1 GCA_024642765.1 Planctomycetaceae bacterium | reverse complement strand
GCTGGGTTCAGCTGGAATTCGATTCAGCCTATCCCGTTGACCGCGTCGTTTGGGGACGCGATCGAGATGGAATCGTTCAGGATCGACTCGCTGTCAACTACCACATCGATGGGTCTACCGGCGGAGACACTTGGTTTGAACTATCAAAATCAGAAGCAAGATTGCCCTTCGATTCGCAGTCGGGAGAAACTATTTATTATTTCCCGCCTGAGGATACCGAACAGGGCAGGGCGGCTCGACAGACGTTATCGGAAATTGAGAATATCGAAAAACGCCGTGCAGCTTTGGCGGCGGCGCCCAAGGCGTATGCTGGCGTATTCGGCGAACCGGCTCCAATCCATCGCTTGTTTCGCGGTGACGCGATGCAAGAACTCGAGGTCATTCCCCCGGATACAGTAGCCGTGCTAGGTTCACTTGAATTACCCGTCGACGCCACAGATGCCCAACGTCGACTGGCGTTTGCAAACTGGACTGTTGACCCGCAAAACCCGCTCACCGCGCGTGTGATCGTGAATCGCCTCTGGCAATATCAATTTGGAACTGGAATTGTCGATACCTCCAGCGATTTCGGCCTCAACGGAACTCCTCCCACACACCCCGAATTGCTTGATTGGCTCGCAAATGATTTGATCGCAAATAATTGGTCACTCAAGAATCTGCAACGACAAATCTTGCTTTCGCAAACTTGGCAACAATCCAGCCAACCCAACGATCGAGCCCATACAATCGATGCCGACTCTCGATACCTATGGCGTTATCCGCCTCGACGATTGGAGGCCGAGTCGATTCGAGATTGCGTGTTGATGGCAACTGGTGTTTTGGATTTGCGGTTGGGTGGACCAGGGTTTAGTGCTTTCGAGGTCGAATTGGAAAACGTCCGACATTATTTTCCTAAAAAGGATTATGGCCCAGACGATTGGCGACGCATGGTCTATCAAACGAAGATCCGACAGGAACAAGATTCCATTTTCGGTTCGTTCGATTGCCCCGATGGCAGCCAAATTGCTCCGCGCCGCAGTCGCTCGACAACACCGTTGCAAGCACTCAATTTGTTCAACAGCCGATTTATGATTCAGCAAGCAGAGATGCTTTCAAAACGAATCAAAGAAAACGCCACCGAAGTCAACGAGCAAATTGCGATTGCATTCGAAGTCACGCTCGTGCGAGAACCCGATGAGTTCGAACTGAAAGCGGCGGTCGAGTTTATTGAACAAGAGTCAATGGAAGCCTTTTGCCGCGCGCTTCTCAATTCCAGCGAGTTCTTGTTCGTGAATTAGTGACTAACATTCTCAAGAGTGGAAAAACAATCCAAGGCAATCCAGAATCGCATCAGCCGGTGGTTAGAAGAAAGCGACTTGCACAAGAAAACATTTAAAATCCATCTGCATCCGGAATCAATACCGGCGAGCCTGCGGTCAGAAAACACAATTCGTAATTGAATGCATTCCCAAAATTTGATTTTTACCCATACGATTGATTGCAACGATGTCAACAAACTCTTATCAATCTCGATCACGTCGCGATTTTTTCAACGACATGGGCCGCGGCCTAGGTAGCATCGCATTGACTAGTCTCTTGGCGCAGGACGGCTTGCTTTACGCGCAAGACGAAGAGGTGCACAAGACGGTAAGCGGGAAAGCACCGATCCGACCTGTCATCGATCCCAAAGACCCCTACGCGCCGCGTAAACCGCATTTCGAAGCTCGCGCAAAAAACGTCCTTGTTATTTTTTGTGCTGGCGCTTGCAGCCAACTTGACACGTTTGATTACAAATCCGAACTTGTTCGTCTGCACAATCAACCAATGCCCGGCTCCGACAAAATCATTACGTTTCAAGGTGAACAGGGTAATCTAATAAAAAGCCCTTGGGAATTTCGGCCGCGTGGTCAATGCGGAAAAATGGTCTCAGATCTTGTGCCACAAATTGGCGCCATGTCCGATGATATTTGCTTTCTACATTCGCTGACAACCAAGACGAATACACATGGTCCTGGTGAAAACGTGATGTCGACGGGATTCAATCTCGACGGCTTCCCGAGCATTGGGGCTTGGGTCAGTTGGGGGCTAGGCAGTCAGAATGCAGACCTGCCCGCCTACGTTGCGATTCCTGACCCACGTGGTACGCCGCAGTCAAGTGTGAATAATTGGGGACCCGGTTTCTTGCCGGCGGCTTTTCAGGGAACCGATTTCAATGCTGTAAATCCGATCCGCAATTTGTTTCGTCCTGAGTCCATCGCACCAAAATCTGATGTCGCCACGCGTGACTTTCTGAAGCGATTGAATGAGAGACACCTTCAAAGTTTCCCTGGTGACACGCAACTCGAGGCGCGTATAGCCAGTTATGAACTGGCAGCGCGGATGCAGGTCAGCGTTCCAGAAATTAGCGAACTCAGTTCCGAACCTGCTCATGTGCTCAAGGCCTATGGTGCGGACGACACTGAAAACAAATTGAAGGCCGGTTTCGCCAAGAATTGTATTCTCGCGCGTCGTTTGATTGAAAAAGGCGTTCGCTTCGTGCAATTGTTCAATGGTGCCTACCAAACGGGAGGCGAAGGCGTCAGCAATTGGGACGGCCACAAGGAACTTGAGAAACAATACTCAGTACATGGTCCAGTTCTAGATCAACCTGTCGCTGCGCTGTTGCAAGATCTGAAACAACGTGGCCTGCTCGAAGACACGCTAGTCGTTTGGTGCACGGAATTCGGTCGCATGCCGACCTTTCAAAAGGGCGCAAGCGGGCGCGATCACAACCCCGCAGGCTTCACATGTTGGATGGCTGGCGCTGGAGTCAAGGCTCCCTTTTCTTACGGAGCGACTGACGAGTTTGGATTCAAGTCGGTTGAGAACGTTGTTTCCGTACACGATTTCCACGCCACGATACTGCACATTTTGGGTCTCGACCACGAACGCTTGACCTTTTATCACAATGGCATCGAACGCCGCTTGACGGATGTTCACGGTCAAGTAGTTAAAGAAATACTAAGACCGTAAATCCGAAGCAATCTGGCAACCGATTTCGATTTAAAGTTTGGGACGCAACCGTCTCGCTTCAGCAATTTAGTCTTGGTTCGACATAGGGTATTTTCAGCGCAAGCTTGATCGTCTGAAACCCATTCTGACTCAAACCTTATCTTTACGTCATTACTCAAACTTTGTTCAGGCGACCACTGAAGTAATGGCATCTTCAAAGTCAATAACCTCCAAAACGAAGGCCAATGCGCAATTTCACTGGGACAATTTGAAAAAGGCAAGTTTGGACGCGACTCCCAGACGCTAACTTTTGTGGTGACAACCGACAACGCCGATCTG
>JAHEAM010000481.1 GCA_024642765.1 Planctomycetaceae bacterium | reverse complement strand
ACGTTCAGCGGTGACCTTTTATGGTTTGGGACAAATTATTCTGCGGATGAAGTGATCGCGCGAATTCCAAAACTAAAGCCAGTCAGCAGTTTTCGGAGTCGCTATGGGTATCAGAATTTGATGTTTGTTGTGGCCGGGAAAGTCATCGAAAGGGTATCGAAGCAAACTTGGGCTGCATTCGTTCAAACGGAATTCCTGATCCCATTGCATATGGATCGAACGACGACCTCGGTCACTACAATGAAAGACAACTTCGCACTGCCGCACAACGAATCGGGCGGAAATGGAATGCGTTCATTTCCAGTTCGTAACCTTGACAATTGTTGGGGAGCCTGTGGACTGAATTCATCGGTAAACGACATGGCAAAGTGGATGAATCTACTCTTGGCAAACGGTTCCATCGACGACAAGTCAATCATCAGCAAGGCACAAGTTTGGGCGATGATGCAGCCTTATACGGTCATGCAGCTTTCACCGGTAGCGGCAGCAGCCAATCCGCATCGGCATTTCCAAGCGTACGGATTAGGTTTCTTCTTGCACGACTACCATGACCGAAAAATCGTTTATCACAGCGGTGGGATGGACGGCATGATTTCGCAATTGGCGATCGTGCCCGAAGAAAATCTTGGCGTTGTCGTGTTGACCAATAGCGAATCTTCGGCCAGTCGCTTTGTTCGCGAACGAGTGATCGATTGTTTTCTAGATGTTAAAAATCGACCCGATGCAAGTGGCACCGCAATCGCAGCGCAAGCAGCAGCCGATCAGCGAAATGCCGAAGCTCGTGAAAAGAAAAATGCCAGCCGAGTTTCTGACACGAAACCTTCGCTCAATCTTGAAAAGTACGCGACACGATTTCGTAGCGACCTTTATGGTGATGTGACGGTCTCGATCGAAGGCGACCATTTGGTGATGCGGTTTGAGCCGGCTGCGGAACTTGTCGCCGACCTTCAACATTGGCATTACGACACATTTGAAATCAAGTGGCGCGATAGTGTCACGTACAATTTCCCGCGCGGTTGGGTAACTTTTAGTGTTGATAGTGAGGGTTTGCCACACCAATTGATCATTGATCAACCCAATGATGATTTTTGGTTCTACGAACTCGATCTTTTTCGTGTGAAGTGATGTTGATTGGCTTTTGCTGCGAGCTGTCGCTCATGAAAGGAACAATTTGAAATTATGGGGAAGCTGCCAACACTATTGCTTTGTTGCTTGATGGGGCTTGTTGCTACGTCGACGATTGCACAAGAAAGAATCATCTCTTTTCAGAGCGCTATTGAGGTTTTGGCTTCCGGGGAAATGTATATAACGGAAACCATCTGTGTCAATTCGACTGGCAATGCCATCAAACGCGGGATTTATCGAGACTTCCCGACTTTGTTCAAAATGAATTCTCTCTTGACGATTGAAGTACCGTTCAAAGTCATTTCGGTGAGCCGTGATAATCGGCCTGAGCACTACGTCCTTGAGCGGCTTGCCAATGGGCAGCGCATTCGCATCGGAAACAAAGAACAATTTCTATCTATGGGTGAACATACTTATGTAATTGCGTACAAAACGGACTACCAAATTGCTTTCAATGAAAACCAAGACGAACTCTTTTGGAATGTGACTGGCAACGACTGGGATTTTTCCATCGACAAAGCCAGCGCGACGATTCGGTTGCCCTCAGGAATCGAGAGTGCGGATTTGAAAACGAAGGCATACACCGGTCCCGTTTTCGCAAAAAGCTCTAATGCTTCTATCGTTGTGGATGCTACCCAACCGATTGTTTCGTTCGAAACTTCATCGCGTCTCGACAAAAAAGAAGGTTTGACGGTAGTTGTCGGCTTCCCCAAGGGTTTTGTACGTGCTCCAACAAAAGCCGAATATTCCAAACTATACTTGCGAGCCAACGTTACGCTTTGGCTTGTCGCGTTCAGTCTGTTAGTGGTGTCTGCCTATTATTTCTTTTCCTGGCTGGCCGTCGGGCGCGATCCACCAGGTGGAGTCGTTTATCCACTCTATGAACCGCCTAAAAAACTTGGTCCCGCCGATGTACGTTACATCCGCAGAATGGGTTACGACAAGAAGTGTTTCACAGCCGCCGTTATCGAATTGGCTGTCAAAGGCCACTTGAACTTGGAGCAAGACAATCAGAGTGAGTTTTCGCTGAACAAAAACGAGAAACCAAAAACCCCGGGCGGATTAACAATCGCCGAACAGGCCTTGCTTAAGGACTTACTTGGTCAATCCAAGTCGTTGACTTTGCGGAACTCGAACCACAAGAAAATCAATAAGGCGATCACGAATTTGGCCTCGGGCCTGGAAAAGCAATTTCACGGCACCGTTTTTCGCTCCAATATTGGTTGGCTCGTCGGAGGGTGGATTTTGTCGTTCATTTGCATCTTGGGGACGGCACTGAGTTGTGGCTGGCAAGCCTTTCCGATTATTGCATTTTTTTCCTTCTGGCTTTCCATCTGGACAGCAGGCTGCGCTGCGATGATTTCACAAGCCCTCACGGCTTGGCGAACTTGTCTGACGTTGCGTGCTACGACATCAAGACGGATTGGACATTTCGGCTCGGCAATAGTTATGACCCTTGTCACGATCCCGTTTCTGATTGGTGAGTTTGTCGCAATTGGTTTTATCATCAACGCCACGTCTTGGTTGTTACTACCGTTGGTGCTGGGAATTCTTTTGATTAATTACCTTTTTTGGTGGCTAATCAAACAACCAACGGTCGAAGGCCAACGGTTGCGTGACGAAATCGAAGGCTTTCGAATGTATTTGGGAACAGCAGAGAAGGACTACTTACAACAACGCTATGCGCCACAGAAAACGCCTGAACTATTCGAACAGTATTTACCGTATGCCCTTGCACTCGATGTCGAAAATCAATGGGCGGAACAATTCTCCGAGGTACTCGCAGCAGCTGGTCAAACTGCTGGTGACGTTGCGAGTTCCTATCAACCCGCTTGGTATCATGGCCACGACTGGAACTCGTTTGCAACTGGCGCCGCCTTGGGGGCTTTAGGATCCGCGTTGGGCAACGCCATTGCAACGTCGGCGACTGCTCCAGCAAGTCGAGGTGGCAGTAGCGGAGGCGGGTTTTCGTCGAGTGGAGGTTTTTCCGGCGGTGGTGGTGGTGGCGGCGGCGGCGGCGGTTGGTGATTGCGGCTCAAAACCGTTATGCTTGAACAAAACTCTTTTTAGGAATTTCAATATGATATATATGGTTCGCGTCAGTTGCTTACGGGCTCTTTGTTTGCTTTTGCTTCCTACTTGCATTCAAACAAGTTTTGCCCAAGAAACCAAGGAATCGGCGTGGGCT
>JAHEAM010000059.1 GCA_024642765.1 Planctomycetaceae bacterium | reverse complement strand
AATGAACCTTCCTGAACTCTGTATTCGCCGTCCTGTTTTCACTTGGGTCCTCGTTTCCATTCCCGCTGTGATGGGAATCGTTTCGTATTTTGAATTGGGCGTCGACTTGTTTCCTAAAGTTGACTTCCCGGTCGTCGCGATCCAGGCGACATTGCCCGGCGCCACGGCGGAAGAGCTCGAAACCACCGTCACGAAACCGATCGAGGAAGCGGTCAACTCGATTGCTCGCGTCGATGAGTTGCGTTCGACCACACGCGAAGGGTCAACGATTGTCACCGTGCAATTCACACTTGAAAAAAACGGCGACATTGCTGCCCAAGAAGTTCGCGACAAAATGAGCGTCTTGATCAAGCAACTCCCCGAAGGGATGGAGTTGCCCACCGTCAACAAATTTGATCTCGACGCGGCTCCGATCATTACGATCACCGTCTCTGGACGCCGCGACGTTCGCGAGGTAACCGAAATTGCGAAACGGAAAATTCAGGAGCCTCTGCAAACGGTACCCGGCGTGGGTTCCGTTTACATGTCGGGTGGAATGAACCGCGCGATCAATGTGTTCGTGAACCCCGACCATTTGTCTTCGTTGGGGTTGTCGGTCGAGGACATTCGGCAGGCACTAATCCGGCAGAATATGGAGATGCCCGGCGGTATAGTCGAGCAAGGATCTCGTGAGCTCGTTTTGCGTACCATGGGCCGTATTGAGTCGGTCGAGGCGTTTGCCGACATCGTGGTGGCGTCGCGGGGTGGCTACCCGATTCGAATCAGCGATGTCGCTCGGGTCGAGGACTCGATCGAAGAACAACGCGGATTGTCGCGATTGGATGGCGAGTCAGCCGTCAGTCTCTTTGTGCAAAAACAATCGGGAACGAATACGATCGAGGTCTCGGACAAAATCCAGGAACGCCTTGACGAAATCAAGCCACGTCTTCCCAGCGATATCCAAATCGAGTTGACCCAGGACCAAAGTCGCTTTATTCGCCGCTCAATGGAAGAGGTTCAGTTCCATTTGCTCTTGGCTGGATTCCTGGTTTCGCTGACGATCATGCTCTTCATTCGGGACTGGCGAACGACATTGATTGCCACGCTGGCGATTCCAACCTCGATTGTTCCAACGTTTCTGTTCATGTCTTGGATGGGTTTCACACTCAACAATATCACCATGCTCGGGCTGATTCTGGCAATCGGAATTGTGATCGACGATGCGGTAGTGGTTCACGAAAACATTTTTCGCAAAATGGAAGAAGACGGACTCGATGCGATGACCGCAGCGCGAGTCGGGACCAGTGAAATCAGCATGGCCGTCCTGGCAACGAGCCTTTCGTTACTCGTGATATTTTTGCCGATCGCGTTTATGGGGGGCATGGTCGGGAGGTTCTTTAGCAGCTTCGGTTTGACTGTGGCGGTGGCGATCATCATGAGTCTGTTTGTTTCGATGACACTGACGCCGATGCTCTGTTCGCGATTCTTGAAACTGGAACCAGTGGGCGAAGGGCATCATGGTTCTAAGTCCGGTTGGTTGTGGAACGCGATAGACAACAGTTATGGCTGGACGCTTCGTATGGCTTTGCGCTTTCGTTGGATTACGGTAGTCGCCTGTCTGTTGGTGTTCGCATCGACAGTTCCGATTGCTATGAATCTGGGGGTGAACCTGGTTCCTCGCGATGATCAGAGCGAGTTTCAAGTGACGTTCATCACTCCGGAGGGCTACACGTTGGACAGGACCGACCGAGTGATCACCGAGATTGAAGAGCGTCTCATCGAATTACCCGGCGTGAAACACCATTACACTGTGATCGGGGAAAGTTCCGGCAAGGGGACCGGCGATGTGACGCGCGGGTCGATCTATTTACGGATGATGGAGTTGGAAGATCGAAAGTTCTCCCAATTCGATGTGATGGCCTTGGCGCGAAAAGTTCTCCTGGAGTATCCCGACTTGCGAACGGCGGTAACCGACGTTTCTGCGATTCAGGCCAAGGGACAAGACACGCGTTTGTTTCAGATGACGCTGCAAGGTCCGGATCTGAAAAAACTGGGCGAGTACTCGGAAATCATCAAAGGGAAACTGAGGGAAATCAATGGCTTGGTCGATGTCGATTCGACGTTGTCCTTGAGAAAACCCGAGTTGCAAGTCGCAATCGATCGTGATCGCGCGGCGGATCTTGGCATCCAAGTGCAGGCGATCGCCAACACCTTGAATGTGCTAATCGCGGGACAACCGATCTCGTTGTACAAGGAAGGAACGGAGCAATATGACGTTTGGTTGCGGGCCGACCGGTCCTTTCGTTCGAATCCACAATCGTTAGAGACATTGACGGTGCCGTCGCAGACAGCCGGACTAGTGCAATTGACCAGCGTCGCCACTCTGAACGAAGCTCGCGGGCCGAGTCAAATTGATCGTTACGCTCGTCAACGAACCGTTACGTTTCTAGCGAACCCTGATGGGGTGTCCTTGAACGAAGCGGTGCAGCTTGCGAAGGGAATCGCCGAATCGCTCGACATGCCCCACGAATATCAAGTCAACTTTACGGGCCAAGCCAAAACGCTCGGCGAGACGGGCTATTATTTTATGGTTGCACTGGGGCTGAGCGTCTTGTTTATGTACCTGATACTCGCGGCACAGTTTGAAAGTTGGGTTTTCCCAGTAAGTATTTTGGCGGCGTTGCCAGTGACGATCCCCTTCGGTTTGTTATCGCTGTTGTTGTTTCGCTCGAACCTCGATTTGTATGGCATGTTCGGGTTGTTTATGTTGATCGGGATTGTGAAAAAGAATGGCATTCTGCAAGTCGACAAAACGAATGAATTGCGGCGCGCGGGACAAGATCGCTTGTCGGCTATCTTGAATGCAAATCATGTGCGACTGCGACCGATTCTGATGACCACGATGATGTTGATCGCGGCGATGGTCCCGATCGCACTGGGCCAAGGCCCTGGGTCGGGTGCCCGGGCCAGCATGGCCAAGGTCATAATTGGCGGCCAAGCACTCAGTTTGGTATTGGCCCTGTTGGTCACGCCGGTTTCTTATTCGATCTTGGATGACATTAACCAACTCTTCCGCCGTCTCGCCGGCTGGCGACCCTCAACCTTCGGCGCTCCGAGTGAAGAGCGAGCGATCGCAAATTGACGCCGATTCATCGGAGTAATCCAAAACCGGGCATGTTTATGTCCAAGCGTGGTTTGGGCGACGCCCTGTCGCGCTCTTTGAGTTGACAAGCAACATTGAGAGTCGTCAAATGGGCCACGCAATCGATAAACGACTTGTCCGTTCACAATTCAATTTCGTTTGGCGAGCTTTTTAGTTTGACATCAATGGTCGATTTGCGAAGGAACACCTGTCATTTCCAACCTTAAACCGGAGCTGGGATGTCGCGGTGTTTGAAGATTCGCACTCCGGCAATGATCAATGCCGTGGAGATGAGCAACAGAAGTATGTTGGCACCGCAGGGGCCTAGTTCATAAAGGGATAGTTTTTCATTCCATCTCCATAACGACCAAAAACTGGCATCGCCGTCCTGGTACAGTCGGACTTGCAACTCGGGCTCGTACAAATGAAAGATCGTGAAGTATAAAAGGAATCGCAACGAGTCGGTCGCAAGCCCACCAAATTTCAACATAGCCATAACAAAGTAAAAACCTACCGCAACGCCTAGTGTTCTCCAGCGGTAGCGATCGCAGGCTGAGAGGAAGCTCGTAAGTGCCACAAAGAATGCACTCAAGCAAAATAAATTCACGATGCCTGGCCAAAACATAATGGCGTTTAAATAATCGCGCATCGCTACCCAACTCTCAATGGGTTCTCGAAACGTCAGCGGGATGGCGTAGTTCGTCAACGGGATTTTGATTGCAGGAAAGGTCGATTCTTTGATCATCGTCCACTGAATCGCAACGGCCATTGTGCCCCAGACCAACAGTGTTAATATCAATGCCCCGAACAACGACACAAAAACATGGGCGTAATAGACATTCGATCTTCGAATGGGTTGCGCCAAAACAATTTCCAAAGTCCCGCGCCCCAGTTCGCCGCTGACCACGTCTGACCCACGCACGATTCCCCAGAGCGCGATCATCATCAACAACATCGGTTCGTCCAGCGTCATTGTCACACGACCGAGATAGGAAACCAGCCATGTGAAATCAACCGACGTGTAGCGGTCCCAATCCTTTGGCAGGATGTCGATCAGTTGCTTGAATCGGTTGGAATCGAATCGCCCGACAATCCAAACGCGGAAAAAAGTAAACGCAATGAGGCCCAACGAGCAGGCTGCAAACAGTGCACTGCCCTCGCGGATACTCTTAGTAATAAGCGTTCGATTCATGATGGTAGAGTGCCTGCGACGTGATGGAAGCGTTCGTAAACAGCACTCAGGCCAACGGGTTCGACATGCATGTCGGTCAAATTTGCGGCCGCCAACCACTTCAACACCGGCGCCAATTCGCCAGCAACGTTGAGGCGCACCAAACCATCGGACTGGAACTCAATTGTGACGATTGGTGTTAGATTATCGTCGATGGGCGGCAGCGAGCCTTGGATTGTCGCGTGAATCTTGTGGGTGCGGCGGATGCTAGAAACGGATTGTTCGTGGACCAGTTGTCCCGATCTTAAGATTCCAACACGGTCCGCAACTTCTTCTACTTCGGATAGCACGTGCGAAGAAAACAGAACACTCTGCCCGTCTGCGCGAGCCTCACGGACAAGATCTGCCACGATTCGCCGCACCGTAGGGTCTAGGTTTTCCGTAGGTTCATCTAAGATCAATAGGGGTGCGCGAACAGAAAATGTCGCTGCAATCGCAAGTTTTTGGCGCATGCCCGTCGACATGAAGGCAACCCAAGGACGAAGGTTAAGATCCAACCGTTTTGCAATCTGCAATGCGCGAGGCAAGTCGCCGTCTCGACGAATCCTGGCAAAAAAACGCAAGACCGAATGGCCCGACATCGTCCGGAACAACTTTGGAGAACTCGGCAGATAGGAGACCGAACTTTTCACGTTAACAGTTTGGCGGACAATGTCGAAGTTATTGACATGAGCACTACCTGCCGTCGGTTGCAAGAATCCCATCAGCAACCGAATCAGAGTTGACTTCCCGGCACCATTAGGGCCGAGCAGCCCGAAAACCTCGCCTCGAGGAACATTTAACGTACAAGGTACAAGGGCAACGAAGGAGCCAAATTGTTTCGAAAGTCCGTCGGTATGTATCATCAATTAGGTACTGCTTCGTTTACGACTAGCGAACAGGAGCCTTGCCCATTAGTCGGCGCAAGAGCCCTATTTGCCCACAATGCAACATTTCATGGTCACCCGCAAACAAAAGGCATCCGTAACGGTTGGCGTAACCCATATGCGGTGGGTCGAGCGGTTCGTCCAGACCTGGCCCATCAAATGTCGGCAGTTCCAGCATTGATTGCGTTCGAACACGATCGAGAGTTGCGATGATTTCAGCAGGATCGGGATAGTCGCTCGCAAGATTCGAAGGAGTCGTGCCCTTCATGAAAAGCTTCCGGAATTTTCCAGTCATCAACTCCGAGTCGACGTCTGCACGCCCGCGTTGCCTAAACAGCAACAGCCCGTATTCGGCCATTGCTAAATGTCCGACTTGCCAAGCAATATGAGTGATTGCCGGTGTGGGTGTCCAGAACCAATCGTCGGGTTCCAGTCCGTTGAGCATCGTTCGTGTGTAGACGCGAATACCTTCGAGATGTTTGATCGCGATTTCTAGTCGATTGGAAAGGTTCATGTCGTTTCGTTTGCTATTCAGATCTTAGGGCATTTCGACTTCGAAGATTCCTTCGATTTCAACTCGCATGTCGACTGGCAAGGCCAGCATACCGACAGCCGATCGAGCGCCAACTCCCAGATCGGATCCGAAGATATCGCGGAGCAACTCGCTGCACCCATTGATGACGGCGGGGTGTTGTTTGAAGTCGGCGGTGCACTGCACCATGCCAAATATTTTTACGACGCGTTTGACTTTATTGAGTGTTCCAAGTTCTTTTCGCAGGGTCGCAAGGATCGCCAGTCCCGTTTGCCGGGCAGCTTCGTAACCATCTTCAACCGTATGCTCGCTCCCAACAACACCAGTCATCAAAGTGCCATCGTTTTTTAGCGGTCCATGGCCCGACGTGTAACAGAGGCCATTGTGAAAGACGGCTGATTTATAAACACCAATCGCCTTGGGGGCTGGCGGCAATTCAATTCCTAGTTCTTTCAGTCGCTCCTCTGGCGTTTGCATGTTTCCTCCGCATTAAGAAAAATGGAATACGATAACACTCATTATGACATCGATCGTACCGCGAAGCGTCGTGAATACAAGCCCGAATCGTTTCCATACAATCCCGACTCGCTCTTTTGAAGCCAAACAAAAATTGTGCTATTGGCAAACTTGAGTACCGAAGACCTATTGAAAAGTGAGAATGCAATGCACCACAAAACAGGCCCAAGGTGCAAGCGAAGGAACACTTTCGACGCCGCGACTTTGTTTGACAAGGCAACGGCAAAATCGTCCGCTACAGCGACTTGTTAATGAGTGACCAAGCGTTGAAACGCGTTGACAAAATCATGGCGTCGGCGACATTGGAGACCTTCGAAATTGAGATACCCCGCTGCTGAGTTGGGCATTTTGGTTTGAGCGTTGGTGGCGCGCAATCACCTCCCGCATCGTAAATGCCGCAACTAAAAAAGGCATTAAACTGCATTCGAGTTCTTTAGTGCCGTAAGTCGATGGACGATCGATTCCCATCCGGCAATCGGTGCCTGACAGTGGTTTCCCTGACAAACGAACCATTGAGCTGGAGCGTTAAGAGTGGAACCACTTGGGTCAAAGCGTCCCTTGAAAAGGGGCTCAAGATGTTCGCTAAGTGGCTTCTTAGTCTCACCGCGCACGCGAATCAATACATTGATTTGGCGAAGCCACAATTTGTTTAAGAGGACCTGAAGTTCATCACGTTGGTCGTTCGATTCGACTACAAACACCCACTCTTCCGAGAGTACTAGCATTTGTTGCGCAACAACCCACGCTTGTCCCATGCTCAGGGGCGAGCGTTTCATTGTTGCAGACATGGCGGCGCAAATTCCTTCCGCGCGAGTAATAAATGTTTTGTTTTCAGTGAGTCTGCCGAGCCGCAATAGGCCTTCCGCCGCCATCGCATTGCCACTCGGAATACTGGCATCTTGCACATCCTTCATTCGCGATATCAAGGGTGGTTGGTCCACACCTACAAAATAGAGCGTAGGAGATTCAGGGTCGTTGAAAAGCAACAACATGTCATTGGCCAGATCGACTGCCTTGTCGATGTATTCTTCGTTGAATGTCGCTCGATACAGATCCAAGAGGGCGACCAACGTATAGCTGTAGTCATCTAGGAATGCTTCGGGCTTGGCAATGCCCTTGCGATAACTGCGCAGCAGACGCCCCTCGCGATTCAAAAGTTGTTTGAACGTGAACGCCATCCCCCTTTCTGCAGCTTCGAGGTAGCGTTTCGAGTTCAGAATGCGAGCGCCGTCGGCGAGAGCCGAAATCCCTAACGCATTCCAACTACAGATTACCTTGTCGTCTTTATGGGGTGGAATCCTTTCGGAACGCGCCGCATACATCTTCTGCCGGGCTACTTGTAGATTCACACTCCAATTGTCGGGATTGGTTTTTGTGTCGGACAGAAATTCGGCAGTCTGCCGCGGAAGAAAAAGAATGTTCTCGCCTTCAAAATTGCCATGTTCGGTCGCACCAAAGTAGTTGCAAATTGCATTCCCCAAGTCGCTACCTAGGCAGCCCAGGATTTGTTCCCTGCTCCAAACGTAGAATTTACCCTCGACGCCTTCACTGTCTGCATCCAGGCTGCTGTGCAAACCTCCCAGCGGGTCAAGGAGTTCATTGAGCATGAAGTCCAATGTTTCGCGAGCAATTGTTGCATAATCATGTTTTTCTAATGCAACATGGGACTCCAAGTAAAAGCTGGCCAGTTGAGCATTGTCGTACAACATTTTTTCAAAATGCGGAACGAGCCATTCACGATCAACACTGTAGCGGGCAAAACCACCACCAATTTGGTCGTAGATTCCACCCGCCCGCATCGCGTCCAGGTTTTGCACAACCATTCGCCGCGCCATTTCGTCCGTCTGGTTAGTCACTGGGCTTTGGAAACGCAACAAAAAACGTAATGACGAGCTGTGCGGGAATTTTGGTGCGGTACCAAATCCACCGTGCCCGAAATCAAATTCGCGTTGCATGCCCTGTTTGGCATCGACCAAGTCTTCCTTCGTCAGAATTCCTATAGTCGATTGATTTCGTTCGTTGAGCCAGTCGGTGATTTGTTGGGCTTGTTGTTCAATTTCCGTGCGTTTATTGTGGAAGGCTTCTTGGATTCGACGCAAAACGTCGATGAATCCAGGCATGTTGGCATTAGGTCGCGGCGGCCAGTAAGTGCCTCCGTAAAACACGTGCAGCTCTGGTGTAAGGAATACGCTCAATGGCCAACCGCCTTGGCCAATCAAACCCATGACCGCCTGCATGTAAACTTGGTCAAGATCGGGACGTTCCTCGCGATCGACCTTGATACTCACAAAGTTCTCGTTCAAGAAACTGGCGATTTGAGGGTCTTCGAAACTCTCATGTTCCATGACATGACACCAATGACATGCAGAGTAGCCAATGGATAGGAAGATGGGCTTATTCTCTTGCGTGGCCCGCTCGAGCGCTTCGTCGCACCAGGGATACCATTCGACTGGATTATCCTTGTGTTGCAACAAGTAGGGGCTCGTTTCCTCTCGCAATCGATTCGGCATTTTGTGTCTTTCCTAACCGTGCTTGTTTGAATTCAATACAAGAGTGATTCTAGCCGAATTGCGACTCAATGAGATATGGAATTCATCGTTTCGGCTGAAGACCTACCGCCAGACCTACCGCCAACAAACCCCAGATACAAATTCTTCGAATAGGCGAGAACCAAGCTCGTGCTGCGATTAGTGTGTTTGTTTTCGTTTCGGCTGGCGCCCCAGCCTTTCGAAAAACTAGGAGTCATTTCGGTACAAGTGTCTAGGCAGGCGTTGCAAGGTAGAGGTGCGCTAAACTCGTGTGCGTTGTGGCACTGAGACCTGCATGACCTTTTCGATCAGTTCGTTTTGTTCAATGACGTGCATTTTTTTACTGCCCGTCGATGGACTTGCCGATTCTGGCCGAGTGATTGCCGAGATTGGGTAATCATCTTGCAGTCCGAGTTCTTCCCATCTGACGCGAATGAAATACCAGGGCCCCATGTTGCGAGGTTCTTCCTGAACCCAAAACACAGGCGTTCCCGCCGGATACGTCATCAAGATTCGTTCGATAGCCTCGCGATTCAAAGGGTAAAGCTGCTCCAAACGGACAATCGCGACGTCATCTTTTTGATGTTCCTCGCGTGCCTTGAAGAGATCGATTGCAATCTTGCCAGCGCATAGAATAATCTTGGCCGGATTTTTGATTTCATCAGCGCGTGGATCATTCAAAATTCGTTCGAATTGACCCGAGGTAAAGTCTTCCAGGTTATTCATGACCATTGGTTCGCGCAATAAGCTCTTGGGTGTGAGCACGATCAACGGCTTGCGCCATTTTCGCAAGACCTGGCGTCGCAATAGATGGAAATACTGTGCGGCAGTCGATGGATAGACAACCTGAATATTATGTTCGGCAGTCAGGGTCAAGAAGCGTTCGACACGAGCGCTGCAATGTTCGGGTCCAGCTCCTTCGAAGCCGTGTGGCAATAACATTGTTAAACCGGTGAGACGACGCCATTTGTCTTCGGCGCTGCAAATGAATTGATCAACGATCACTTGCGCGACGTTCCAAAAGTCCCCAAATTGAGCCTCCCACAAAACAAGACTATTGGGCGCATCCAGGCTATAACCGTATTCAAACCCAAGGACTCCAGCCTCGCAAAGCGGGCTATTGATAATCTCTACATTCGCCTGGCCAGTGGCTAGGTTTTGCAAGGTACGATATTTCTCGCCCGTTTCTGCGTCGTTCAAAACGGCATGTCGTTGGCTGAAGGTGCCCCGCTCGCAGTCTTGACCTGTCAAACGAACGGAATGGCCGTCAACTGCCAGGCTGCCGAAGGCGAGTAGTTCTGCCGTTGGCCAATCGATCGGTCGACTGCCGTTGGCCATTTCGAGACGAGCTGCCACGATGCGTTGTAGTTTTCGATTGACACTAAAGGTCTCGGGTGTGTGCGACATGGCCGAAAGAACGCTTGAGGCTAGTTCTCGGCTGATGCCTGTTGGAACGAGATCGTCCTCCGATTCTTTGCCGCCATAGAATCCATCCCAGTAACCGCCCAAGGTTTGAATGTCGGAGGTGAACGCTTCTTTTTTGGCGGATTCGAACTCAGTTTCGAGTTCGTTGCGTCGTTGGTTAACGATTGCTTCGGCGTCTTCTGCTGTGACTTCATGCAGTTTCACCAAGTGTTCAACATAGACCTCACGCACATTTGGTCGACTGTCAATCGCCTGATACATTTCAGGTTGTGTGAAGCGCGGTTCGTCGCTTTCATTGTGACCGAGTCGCCGGAAGCAATACATGTCGACAACAACGTCCCGATGAAACTCTTTGCGGAATTCCATGGCCAATTCGATGACTTGCGCGACCGCTTCTGGGTCTTCACCGTTGACATGAAAGATAGGGATCTGCAACATTTTCGCAACGTCACTGGCGTATGTCGTCGAGCGACCTTCATCCGCCATCGTTGTGAACCCGATTTGATTATTCAAGATCACATGGAGCGTGCCGCCGACGCGATAGCCAGCTAATTCGCTCATATTGAGAGTTTCTTGAATAATGCCTTCTCCAGCGAATGCTGCATCTCCATGAATGAGCACCGTAAGGCATTTGGTTCGCTCTTTGTCTTGGACGCGATCTTGTTTTGAGCGACAGCGTCCCATGGCGACAGTGTTGACAAATTCCAAGTGGCTGGGGTTGAAGCATAGCGAGATATGCAGGTTCTTCCCAGCTTGCGTGGTCCAGTCGCTGGAATAACCCATGTGGTAAAGCACGTCCCCGCCGCCTCGATTTGTCTCGGGATTGGGATCGTCGAAACTCCAGAAAATGTTCTGAGCACGCTTGTGCATGATATTTGCGAGAACGTTCAAGCGACCACGATGCGCCATACCAAGCACGACTTCTTCGACGCCGTGTTCGCCAGCTTTTTCGAAGGCAAGGTCCAGCAACGGAATAAGCGTTTCACCACCCTCTAGTGAAAATGTTTTGGCGCCAATGTATTTCTTTCGCACGAACTCTTCGAAGATTACAGCATCGGTTAGCCGAGTCAGGATGCGAATTTGCCGATCGTGAGAAAGTTGAATTCGATTCTGGGTGCTTTCCATTCTCGATTGAAGCCAATCCCGTACGTCATGGTCGTCAATGTGCATGAACTGCGCACCGATGCTTCGGCAATAGGTCGTTCGCAATCGGTTGACAATTTCTTCCAGCGTCTGTTCGTCGTGTCCCGATAGGGTGGCAGTGGAAAAGCGACGAGAAAAGTCGCTGGGCTCGAACCCGTAGGCGGCTACGTCCAGCTCTCGATTTTGCATTCGCGGAATGCCCAGCGGATCGATTTTGGCCTCAAGGTGACCACGAACGCGAAAACCTCGAATGAGTTGGTCCACTCGGTCTTGCAGAAGTTGATCTGATTTTCGATTGTCAACGGCTGGCGAGGTTGTATGCGGTGCGCCATTCTTCTCGGCAGTCGCTATTGCCATCCCTTCTCGCTGAATTTTCCGAAAGTACTCTTGCCATTCAGGGGCGAGAGATTGTGGGTCGTGTTCGAACTGTTCGAACAGATCATCCAAAAAGGATTGATTGGATACGTTCATGGATAGAAAGCTTGACTTAAGTTCCAAGTCAGCTGGGGACTTAAGATTTTTTGATTAACAACGAACTAAAAACGAGAGGACCTAATACCCGAATTTTATCAAGCTTTAGATTTTTTTCCTATGGAACATCAGCCGTTTTGTAACAAAAGCAACTAATTTTGCTGTGTGGACTTGACTGGTTTGGAGTGCGTTTTGAAAGGCTTTCAGGGATTTCGCAAAAGGCCTACCCAGGGCTAGTCAATGGTCGCAAGGAGCGCATGACGCTGCGGTTGTTGGCAGAGAGAGTGGATTGCCCCCATAGAAGGTGGCTTGGTTGTGTTGCAGAATAGCGGAAGATTCACTCGATGAAATATTTTACTTGGATAGGATGCCTTTGAGCGACCAACTTTTTTATTACCTCGCCGCCGTCCCAGTTCTTGGGATAATCGCACAAGTCGTTTCCTATTGGACTCGCTTGCCGTCCATTTTGCTTTTGATGGTGTTTGGGATCCTGTTAGGGACTGTCGCGAACCCCGAGGTGTTGATCAACGAAGCTATGCAAGTGGAGTCTGGGCACCAAGCCGCTCAGATCTTATTTCCACTCGTCTCACTCGCAGTGGGCAT
>JAHEAM010000058.1 GCA_024642765.1 Planctomycetaceae bacterium | reverse complement strand
ACAGTTGCCAAAAGAACGATAGTGGCCAGCCGATCGCAATTTCAGGCGAGCACTAGGATTCGTCCGATACGCTCTGTGTTGCGAATGGAAGCTATCGCTTGTTGAACACCTGCAACTCTTAGGCTGGTAACCGATTAAAACGAGTCGGAGTGAAGGCCGCTCGGTTCACGCCCTGCCGAAGACGCTCTACATGTATTCGCCGGAATAGTCACTAACGGTTACTTGAGCTGAACCAAATTTCTTGGGACGAACAGACTGCCTTCGGTAACGCCGGCCGGGCATGTTTTTTCCCAGAGAGGCTCTAGCTCAAAAGTGTTGGTGTCGCCTGCTAGATAGGATCGCAAGGCAACGATCGCGGTTTCAACATCATTGGCCGATTGATGCACAAACTCCAGGCGTAGGTGACGAATCCCTGCGCTGATCAATTCAGGTAAATGCAATGCTGCCGATTGCATTTCCGCTCCAAAAACAGTATTCCGGCAACCCACATCGGCCATCACTGGGTGCTGGCGACCTTGGTGATCAGCGACTGCAATACGGTGCTTTTCGCAGGGATGCCCACAATTAGTGTTATCGGTTCCGTCCGAAAGGAATCGGCAAAACACGCAATGTTCCATATGAAAGACAGGTAGATGATGCAACGCGACAATTTCCAGCTCATTGGCAGGGATATAGCCGGCCAGATCCACGATTTGCTGGGCATTTAAATCGTGAGTCGGTGCCATTCGACGCAGACCCATATTTCGAAAGCTCGTTGCCGACATACGGTTGGCAATATTTAGACTGAAGTCGCCATCGATAGGAGGACGAAGCGCTGAGTCAATTGTCAAAAGATCTTGGAGCAAGCCTCCGCTGCGAACCAAAATTGGAGTTTCAAGGCTAAGCAAAAACTTAATGACGTTTTGTTCGGTTGGTTTCAAAATTCTGGGGCTGGCCACGCGAACTTCGATGCCCGCTTGTTGCACTTGCTCAACGGAGCGGCGCAGACCATAGAGTTCCAGATAGTCGAGTGTAATTGAAGCAGGAGACAAGGCAATGGAGGCGGATAGTTGTTCGGGCGTTCGAACTAGCAAGTGGATTTCGACTGATAGAGTGCCAGCTGATGTGTCGATTGGTATATCGATTGAAGGGAAAAGGATCGTTTTTGTGTTGCTCGAAATTTCGTTCAACTGATGGGAGTTGCGATTCAGCATGCAAGCTTCAAGTTGTTCGATGACCTGCCGACGTATTTGATTCAAAAGACTTGTTGGTACGAACGCGTCTGCACTCAATCCAATCTTATGACTTCCGAGATGGAATTGAGTTCCGCCTAATCGCGAAATTTGTGCAAGGACTGACTCGTGTGTAGTCGGATTTGTCTTTGCATGTTCGATAGTTTGTTCGCTATCGGATTGCGCCACTTGGCCAGATTCCAGGCTGGCTCGGATGCGAAGTTTTTGACCGAGGATTGCTTCCAGTTCAAAATGAACAGGTAGCGTTTTGATTGGCGATTTCGGATCGAGCATTGGCCGCAGCTTTTTTTCGAGTTGCATATCTGCCGTTCGCCATACCCAATCGCCTGCCCGAATATCATCGATATCGACCGTTTCTCGCGAGAACCAGGCGCGTACTAAATTTTCCCCGTCATCGCGAACGTCATAGACGAAGCCGCCCTGTTCGCGTATGTCAGGACTGCGCCGATCTGCTGCATCAAACACAACTCCATCTCCGCGAACAAGCGGATGTTTGCACTCAATAATCACTGAATCCCGGAGTACTTTTGTAACCGTACCGACTCTGACGCCTCGGTGCCGCGGCGCGCGGCCCACAACAACTTTTTGGTGGTTTGTTCCCGATACAAAATAGTCACCGAGACCGCGCGAGTATATTTGCTCGAGGACCAATCCTGTATGGTCGACGTTTTCAGGTTCGCGCTTTTGAACGGCTGCATCGATTGCTTCACGGTAGGCTCTTGTTGCAGCGGCGACATAAGCTGCATCTTTGTACCGGCCTTCAATCTTCAGGCATGAAACGCCCAGTTCAACCAGTTGGGGTACGTGCTGCAAGGCCATCAGATCGCCTGGCGATAGAAGATACCGAGCAGGGCCCAAATCACGATGTTTTCCGTCCACAATCAACTCGTAGCTAAGACGACAGGCTTGCGCGCATTGACCGCGGTTTGCACTGCGCCCGCCCCACGCCTCGCTTGAAAAACACTGTCCAGAGTAAGAGACGCATAGTGCGCCATGGACAAAAACTTCAAGCTCGACATCCGTTTGCGATTTGATTTTTCGAATGTCATTCAGACTCAGTTCTCGCGCCAGCACCACGCGACTGCATCCAAAGGATTTGGCCAGTTCGCAACCCTCCGCGCTGGTCACAGACATTTGCGTGCTGCCATGAATTGGAAAATCAGGAGCTAATTCCGAAATGATTTTGGCAATCCCAACGTCTTGAACGATTATGGCATCAACGCCAGATTCAACAATGGACTTGATGGCGTCGATCGCCTCTTCAATTTCGCTGTCAAAAACCAAAGTATTGAAGGTCAAGTAACCCTTCACGCCGCGTCGGCGTAGCGTTTGCATTACCGTGGACAGTTCAGCGGGGTCAAATCCGACTTTGGCGCGAGCCGAGAAATGGTTCAGCCCAAAATAAACAGCATCCGCACCATTCTCGATGGCGGCCGAAAGTTGCGGCCAATGGCCAACTGGGCTCATCAATTCGGTGCGCACGCGCGCTGGGTTTTGCGACATGATTATCGTGTTTGCTTTCGTGACGAAATATCAGCGAGATTGGAGGCGGAGTTCGAATATCGTATTGCCTGGTTGAGAGCTGATGCACTCAAGGCATCCGCCATGATCGTCTGCAATTCTCCAAGCCTTGGACAACCCAAAACCCAAACCGCGTCCCGCCTCGCGACCAGAGAAGAAAGGATCAAAGATACTCGGTAAAATGTCTTTCGCAATGCCTTGCCCAGAGTCCATGACACGAATGACTTGTTCGCTGGAATTGCTCCTGCTCACGTTGACTCGGATTCTGCCACTGTTTGGGGCGATCGCTTGCATTGCGTTGGTTATCAAGGCATTGAGTAATTCCTGGATTTGCTTGGCGTCGATCTCAATGGGTGTCAATTCCGCTTCGATTTGAAGATCGAGCTCAATCGCCTTGGAAATGCAAGAATCGCGGCACTCGTCGATAACGATTTTTGCAACTTCACCTAGATGCGAAGTCGCAATCAACAGCGAAGGCGGATGCGCAAAGAGCATCAGGTCGGAAATCATTTGATGGGCACGCATGGCTTGCTGTTGAATCATTAATAGCTTTTTACGTCGTTCATCGTTTGGTTCGGTTTTCGCAAGTGTTTCGGCGCGGATGGAGATGTTTGCCAGGGGGTTATTTATTTCATGGCTGGCGCCATAGGCAAGAAGTTTTAGCGACTTCATTTTTTCGGTGTGAAGTTGAGTGTCAACGGTCTCTTCGGATATCCGCGGTTTATTGCTAGGCACTGTTTGGGAATGGGGTAAGAATTCGTCAACAGTAACGACGTGAGGTGATACGTTCAGAGTTTCGCGACTGCTATATGTGGTTATTTTTTGCGCCGAGTTCGCCAAGCTTTTGAAAAGCTTCTTGGATACGAATTTGTCAAATGCTTTGCTTGTGGTCTGTTTAGAGGCACGATGACTTTTTCGTAAAACTTTGATGGAACATTGACGCCATTTTTTCCAGTCTCGCGCTTCTATCTGTTGTAGAGATTTTGGATTGGTTGGATTAGTCCGAGGATTGAAGTCGTCTAATTTGTTAAACGATTTCGAAAGCGAAGTGGTGTTCTTTGATAACCAATCGAGAAAATCAGGCCAGGAGTACGGCTGTTTCGATGTTGCGCCGCGGTAGGCACTCGCCAAGATCAAAAGGAATTTGACGTCTCGAACGCATAGAGCTGTGATTAGTTGCGTTTGTCCGCTAATCAATCGGGACAAAGCAGAATCCAGTTCTTGGTAGGCAATCGAATCGATATTGATTTTCAGTTTCTTTGTAAGATTCCAACTCAGCATCATGTTAGTGACTTTTTGCGGGCAGTTAGCAGGAGGAAAGTTACACAAAACGATTCCGCTCGCCCGGCAAATTGTTGGATACTGCGAAATTTTGACTTAGGAATCTGAACGCAAAAAAAATTTGGGCTCGAGTCGGATTTCTGTTTGGACTCTGTACTCGCGTTCACGCCCTGCTGTTACAGTTCGGAATTTTCTCCTGTTGAATTTTTCCCGAGGAAAATCTCAGCAAATAAGGCACGCAAGCGAGTTTTTGGAATACCCAAAAAGTCACTTGCTTGCACAGAGCGAATTAACCGTGAGAGAAATCATAGGCACAATCCCCAACTGCCCTTTGAGAGGCTGGTTTTGCGGTACTCTGCAGCTAAGCGTCAGGACATTCGTCAGGCCGCATTTTCCATTTCGAGCATCAGACAAGCGCGCTCCAGCAGTTTGTCGATCGCGAATGGTTTATTCATGAAATCATTTGCGCCGGCAGCCCGAAGTTCATTTATCTTGTCCTGCTCGACCATGCCCGAGATGCAAATGATTTTGACCATTTCCATTGTTGGGTCCATTCGAACGCGTTGGCAGACTTCTTTGCCGTTAATGTCCGGTAGCATGACGTCCAAAATGACGAGGTCGGGTCGAAATTCTTTAACGAGCATTCCGGCGTCGAAACCATTGTTTGCCGTTTTGATTTCAAATCGTCCATCGGATTTGAAAACGTCAGACATCAATTCAACCAAATTTTCGTCGTCATCGACGATCAACAGTTTTCGTTTACCACTTTCAAGGGCGTCCGTAGGGATACCATTGTCGCGCATGAACGAAAACAACTGGTCGCGTGGGATTCGTCGGAAACGGCTGCCTGGGACTCGAAAGCCCTTCAACGTGCCGTTGTCAAAGCAACGAATGATCGTTTGCTGGCTGACCTTGCAGATCTTTGCCGCTTCACCCGTCGTGAATACCGTCTTTGAACTCATGAGAACCATCCTCTCCCTAGTGATGTTTGGCGGCTATCCGTTCGTACGATCATTGCTCAAGCCTTTGAGCCGCACATCCGAACCGCACTTTGCAAAAAACGTCGCTACCCCGAAAGCTGTTCAGCGTTACTCATCTTCCAGATTCGTCCGCTTTACTCGAATCGCTCTAGCATTCGCAGACCGAAAAGTCGGCGGTAATCGCCACCCCCTCCAGGCCTGCCTGATTTACCAAAGTGCCCGAATTATAGTGTCCTACCAAAACGGGTCAAGATGAATCAAATAGGCCTAAGTTACCGCCAGATAACGATTTAACGTAGCGTTGATAGCATTTTTAAACTTTTTCCGAGAAAAAAATTAAGCGAAATCGCATGTTCTCAAAGCGCCCATCTCGCTATAGTCCGGACATTGTTTCTCGAAATGTTGGCTTATGAAAACGAAAATAACTAGCTTCATAATTTTGTTGGGTGCCACTCTGCTGTTGGGATGTGGCACAACACAGCAACGAATTGCAACTGAGCAATTGGTGGTCAGTGACGCCGTAGACAAGTCGATTGCGAACATTGATTTCCGGACGTTGTCGGGGAAAACAGTGTATTTGGACAATTCGTTTATTCGCGCCGTTAAGAACGATGGGTTCATTAACCCAGACTACGTAACGAGTGCCTTGAGGCAGCATTTAGTAGCCGCTCATTGTTTATTGCAGGATACCCGTGAGCAGGCCGAAGTCGTGGTGGAAGCACGAATTGGCACAATGGGTACCAACCGCCATGAAGTGATTTACGGCATTCCACAAAACAATGGATTGAATGCCGCTGCATCTGTCGTCACGAGTCAGCCACTGTTGCCTGTAATTCCCGAACTTTCGTTAGCGCGAAGTGATACGACGGTGGGTATCTCGAAGATCGCAGTATTTGCCTACGATCGAGAAACCAAGGAACCCATATGGCAATCCGGATCATCGCGGTCGGAAAGTAGCACCAAAAGTACTTGGGTCATGGGTGCAGGACCATTCCAAAAGGGTTCGATTTACAAGGGCTACCGGTTTGCTGGCGAGGAATGGCGCGCGCAAAAAAGACACGATCCCTCAAACCCAAGTGTTGAATTCGCTGCCGAACACTTGTTCAGTTCCGCACCAAAAACCGCATCTGCTCCAGACGCCATCACGGATTCCCCGGCAAAACGCTGAAGACAAAACCTGGGTTTCGAAGGTGACGGTCATTCAATAAACGATGCTCCATCGCTCGGAATATTAGACGCGATTGGATTTCTTGCAATTTGAGTATTCTCACTGGATAATGTGAGCGAGCGTCAATTCTTGTAGAATTTAAGTCAAGTGTTTTGTTACGACTAAAAATTAGGGTTGCGAATACTAGCCGTATAGGCCCTAGCCTCGGTGTCTCGGGAAAATAACCGGGGCTAGTGACGAAACGGCTAACCCTAAAACCAAGTGGTAATGCTGCACAAGGGGCGCAATTATCTATCTCAGCATGCTTATCGTAAAAGTGAATACCTCGTGAATTTGTATGTTCGCTACGTCGGCGTCGTCTTGTCATTTTCCATTTGGACAATCTTTGGCGCCGCCTGCGGGTTCGGGCAAAATGTCAATTTTGACCGTGAGATAAAGCCCATTTTGTCGGATCGATGCTATCCCTGTCATGGACCGGACGCAGGATCGCGGCAGGCAGACTTGCGTTTGGACACTCAAGACGGCGCGTTGACCGTGATTTCGGCTAACGATTCTGAGAAAAGCGAATTGATATTGCGAGTGGCATCGGACGACGAGGACGAGTTGATGCCTCCGCCCGATTCCAAATTGTCTCTTTCACAACAAGAAATTGCGACACTGCGTCGCTGGATCGAACAAGGAGCCAAGTGGGATCAGCACTGGGCCTTTTCGCCGCCAATTCCCCATACTCCGCCAGCCGTTGAAAACGAAAGCTCCATTACCGGCAACATTGATCGTTTTGTACTTGCACGCCTAGAGGAACAGGGGTTGGCATTCGCTCCTGAAGCGTCGAAAGAAAAACTGATACGGCGTGTGAGTTTCGACTTGACGGGCTTACCGCCGACCCTGGATGAAATCGATGCTTTTCTTACGGATGAAACGCCAAACGCTTACGAAAAATTAATTGATCGATTGCTGGCATCACATCATTATGGCGAACGAATGGCGTCGGATTGGCTGGACGTCGCTCGATACAGCGATACATATGGCTACCAAGTCGACCGAGATCGTTTTGTGTGGCCATGGCGCGATTGGGTCGTCAAGGCCTTCAATTCCAACCAGCCGTTTGACAGATTTGCAATTGAGCAATTGGCCGGCGATCTTTTGCCCAATCCGACTGATGATCAAGTATTGGCAACAACTTTCAATCGCTTGCATCCACAAAAGGTCGAGGGCGGTAGCGTCGAGGAAGAATTTCGAGTCGAGTACGTTGCTGATCGATGTCAAACAGTTGGGATGGCATTTCTGGGATTGACCGTCGAATGCGCACGATGTCACGACCACAAATTCGATCCAATTTCTCAGGAAGAGTATTACCAACTATTTTCATTTTTTAACAACATCGATGAAGCTGGCTTGTATTCCTTTTTTGATGGCGAGGCTGTGCCAACGCCCTCGATGCTGTTGAGTAACGAAAGCCAAAAGAAAACGATTGAACAGCTGCAACACCAAATTCACAAAACCGAATTGAATTTGTTGAAAATACAGAATGCCGAAGAAGAAGTATTTCAAACTTGGCTCAAGGATTTGGAATCTCGCCAATCTCTGGCGGAGCAAGAGCTTCCAGGAATTGTAGCTGAGGTCGATTTTGCGACGAAAAACGTTGGGGGTAATCAACTCGTTGATGGACCAAACGGGCAAAAAGCGGTTCTATTGACAGGCGACGACGAAATTGGAATTGGAGCTGGAAAGTTTTCGCAAACGCAACCATTTTCTGTTGCAACGCGAATCAAAGTGCCTCCGAGTATTGATGGAAAACCAATCGATCGCAACGTCGTCTTTCATTGCTCTCGAGCGTGGACGGATTCTGCCAGTCGGGGCTATCAGTTGTTGATCGAGGAAGGAAAGCTTTCGGCATCCTTGATTCACTTTTGGCCTGGCGATGCGCTCAGTGTGAAAACAAAAGAAATAATTGCGACAGACAAGTGGACCCATGTCACAATCACCTACGACGGCAGTTGTCGAGCCGCCGGTCTTAAGATCTTTGTTGATGGCGTAGAACAAACGGTCGAAGTTATTCGCGACAATCTTAGGAAATCCATTCTGGGAAGTGGAACTGATCAAATCGTTGTCGGAGGTCGGTTTCGAGACCGTGGTTTCACGAACGGACAAGTTGCGGAGATGTTTGTTTTTGATCGTCAACTTTCTGAAATCGAAACCAAACAGCTAGCCGATGGCCAGTCACTGGAAACTTTACTTTCAACAATCATGGACACCGTTGATAACGAGCAAATTGTCACTCTTCGCAATTTTTATTTTCTGGCTGTTTCACCACGGCTTTTGGAATATCGAAAAGAGTTGTCCGCCTTGAGGCAGCAACTCGCAACAGAGATTGATCAAATTCAAGAGATTATGGTAATGCGAGAATTATCAGAACCGCGACAGGCGTATGTATTAACACGCGGTGCCTACGATGCTCACGCGAAAACTGTACGAGCCAATGTCCCGTCCGTTTTTCCGCCGATGGCAATCGACAGTGGGCGAGTTGGGAACCGATTGGATCTAGCGCATTGGTTGGTGTCGGAAAAGAATCCATTGACCGCTCGCGTCGCGGTTAATCATTTTTGGCAAATATGCTTCGGGAATGGGGTGGTAAGAACGCCTGAAGATTTCGGCAGCCAAGGCCTTCCGCCCACGCACCCCGAGTTGCTCGACTGGCTTGCGGTCGACTTCAGAAGTGATTGGGATGTGAAACGATTAATAAAGCAAATGGTGATGTCGCGAACCTACCGACAAACTTCGGATACACCAAATGAACTTCGTAAACGCGATCCCAACAACGAATTGCTAGGGCGGGCGTCAAGTTTTCGATTGCCGGCTGAAATGTTGCGGGACAATATGCTGTACCAAAGTGGCTTGTTGGTTGACAGACTTGGTGGACCACCTGTTAGACCGTACGAAGTGGGACTAGCGTTCCAACCTGTTTCGACAGACAAAGGTGATGGCTTATATCGACGTAGTTTGTATACCTATTGGAAACGCACTGGACCTGCACCTGTAATGCTAACACTCGACGCAGCAAAACGAGATGTTTGCCAAGTCAAACGAGAACGAACATCTTCACCCTTGCAAGCACTCGTAATGCTAAATGGCACGCAGTTTGTGGAGGCATCCAGAAAGCTGAGTGAACGAATCTTGGTGGCTCATCCCGATCAAAATGTCGAGGCCATCGCGACCGATTTGTTTCGGAATTTGACCAGCCGCCGTCCATCACAAGACGAATTGACGGTGCTCTTGACGTTGTTCAACCTACAATTAGAGATTTTCGCGGCTGACTTGCAAGCTCGTGATTCGTTGTTAGCAGTCGGTGAGTCGATATCCGAATTTGGCGATAAGACAACATTGGCCGCTTGGACGACGGTTGCCAATATGCTAGTGAATTTCGATGAATGTGTCGTAAGACGATAGTATTAATTGAACTGTGAACAATCATGAAATCGAAATATCCAATGAATCAACTTTGTACGGGATTCTCGCAGCCGACACCATCTAGTCGTCGCAACTTTCTTGGCCAAATGGGAATAGGAGTTGGAACACTTGCTCTTGCAAATCTTATGCAAAGGGATGGATACGCCTCGACAGGAAATTTTCAAGACGACGAACACGGAGTATTAAAAGAACTGCATCATCCGGCCAAAGCCAAGAGGGTCATTTTTCTTTTTCAGAGCGGCGGACCGTCTCAGCACGACTTGTTTGACTACAAACCACTCTTGATCGAACGCACCGGACAACAATTGCCTGAATCGATACGGAAGGGCCAACGCCTCACGGGGATGAGTGCAAATCAATCGAGTTTTCCATTGGTGGGAACGCCGTTCAAGTTTTCGCAACATGGCCAAGCCGGTACTTGGTTCAGCGATTTGCTTCCACATACGGCAAAAATTGCTGACCAGCTTTGTGTTGTAAAATCTATGTACACGGAGGCTATCAACCATGGACCAGCCGTTACATTTGTACAAACGGGATCGCAACTCCCAGGTAGACCATGCATCGGTTCATGGTTGGACTACGGACTTGGTAGCCAAAATGACAATTTGCCTTCTTTTGTCGTGATGATCACCAACAACAAAGGCGGCCAGCCGTTGCAGGCGAGACTTTGGGGTAGCGGGTTTTTGCCGTCTCGACATGAAGGTGTACGTTTCTTGGGAGGCAAGGACCCTGTTCTGTATCTCAATAATCCAGAGGGGATCGACAAGGCAAGTAAACGAAACATGCTCGATGCGTTGAACTCATTGCATAACATCGAACTCGCAAGTCAATCAGATCCCTTGGTGGAAACTCGCATCGCCCAATATGAACTTGGGTTTCGGATGCAAGATTCGATTCCCGAAGCTACTAATTTAGCGGATGAACCTGAGTCAACATTTGAAATGTATGGTGCAGACTCGAAAACCCCAGGAACGTTTGCAGCAAATTGTATTTTGGCACGGCGATTGGCTGAGCGAGGCGTACAATTTATCCAACTTTATCACCAGGGTTGGGATCAGCACGGGGATATTGTTAATGCGTTACCGGTGCAATGCCGAGAGACGGACCAAGCCTCAGCTGCGCTGGTAACAGACCTAAAAAATCGTGGCTTGTTGGATGACACGATTGTAATTTGGGGGGGAGAGTTTGGCCGAACAAACTATTGCCAAGGCAAAATGACAAACAACAATTTCGGACGCGATCATCACCCCCGTTGTTATTCAATGTGGATGACGGGCGGCGGAGTGAAGTCTGGGGTTAGCTACGGGGCAACGGACGAATTTGGCTACAATATTGTCGAAAATGGAGTCCACATTCATGACTTGCAGGCCACATTGATGCACTTGCTAGGAATCGATCATGAAAGGTTGACCTACAAGCATCAAGGTAGACGGTATCGACTGACCGACGTTCATGGCAATGTGATCAACGATATCTTGGCATAAACATTTACCGTAATTCTGATTCTGGCAACGCAAACATGTTAATTAAACTTCGTAATTGTTAAGTTTTTGCCGGCTCCGAGTTGGATGTTAGCCAGCCCTTTCGCCAAACAAAGTACAGCATGCCGCAGCCGACGAGTGCCATTATTGCGAGAGCGAATTCGTAGCCGTACGACCAACCCAATTCGGGCATGTTGCCCGGTTTTTTGGTGTCAAAGTTCATTCCATATAGGCTCGCAATGAAACTCAGCGGCATGAAAATTGTGCCGACGACTGTTAGGAACTTCATGATTTCATTCATGCGGTTATTAATCGTTGACAGGTAGAAGTCACGCAAATCCGAGCACAGCTCGCGATAATTGTCGAGCAAGTCGATCAACTGAATCGTATGGTCGAAGCAGTCGCGAAAATAGAACTGTGTGTCCTTCGTCAATGCCGAATGCGATTCGGGTGAAAGTTTCAAGAGTGCATCACGCGCTGGTCGAATTGCTCGACGCAGTTGCATCAAATCGCCGCGCAGTGAATGAAGTTTTGGGAAGAAGTTTTGGACAGTATTGTTTGAAAGTTGGTCGTCAAGAATCTCTAGTGTTTCGCCAATGTCATCGACGATTGGAAAGTAAGAATCAATAATTGCGTCGACAATTGCGTAAAGCAAGAAGTCCGAACCAGAGCTGCGAATTGAACCAAGTGATTTGCGAAGGCGATCTCGAATGGGATTCAAACAGTCACCATGTTTCTCTTGAAACGTCAAAACAAAACCTTTCCCAAGAAACAAACTGAATTGTTCTTGTTCAAGCGTTTTGCCATCTTGTAAACTGCGTAGCACGACGAACAAATGGTCGTTGTATTCTTCAACCTTGGCACGCTGATGAACGTTGACAACATCTTCCAGCGCCAAACGATGAAGATGAAACATGTTTCCGAGTTTTTCAAGCAATGCCGAATTCCCAAGCCCCTCGACGTTTATCCATATCACGCCTGAATTGATGGACAACTGCTCGGCATCAAAGTCTTCTTGGAAATCGGTCTCTTCGTACTTTTCAGCAGTGTATCGAATAATTTGTACCCGCGATGGAACGGCGCCATTGAATGAATTGGCGACAGGTCCCGGAATACTTCCCGGTTTTTGATTGCGCCGAATCCGAGGCAGCTTACGACGTTTATTATGGTGAAAATGAAGGGTCAGTTTTTAGTTCTCCGTTTGAAAAAAGTTGCCCCATCCACTCGGTGCTTGGTTTGGTATATTCAACGAAGTATCACTAAGGCGGGCGTCCAAGACTCTCATTTCTTCATCGAGTGTTTTCATCAACGATCGGTATTCT
>JAHEAM010000057.1:1143-12463 GCA_024642765.1 Planctomycetaceae bacterium | reverse complement strand
CGGTGATTTCGACACCAACAAAAATCAAAATCGGCAAGACGGCAGCTTCTGGAATCCAGTTGAAAAGGACGGTGAAATAACCGAGCACACCAGCACCACCAACGAATAATGCGGTCGCCAGTGTATACCCAGCGCGAGCACCCATGGCTTTGTAGGCAGGATGTCCGATGTAAGGCGTCGTTTGAATCACGCCGCCACAAAGGCCGGCGATAATTGTCGCTATTGCTTCGATGCCAATGATGCTGCCCGTTCTGTAGCGATCCCCTGCTGACGCTGCACTTTCTGTGCAATCGATTCCGCCAATGACTGTGGTGATGGCGAACGGGATGATGTAGGGCAAATAGTTTAATGATGCTTGAAAGGAATGAATCCATTCAAAGGTGAAAACCGTCCACCACTCCTTGGGGATCCACACGAAATCGTAGCTGGGTGGCGACGAATGAAGCAGGCCGGTTTGGAATCTTGCATCAACAAATTTCATCGCATGCCAAAGCAGGCAGCCAAGGGCGACAGCCGCAAACGCTCCTGGTAATTTGAATGGCAACTTGTTGCGGCCAATCAAAGTGGCCATCACGATTATCAACGAAGAAAAGCCCGCGATTGGGTTGTCCATCAATTTTTGAAATTGTGTGAACGCGATAATAGCCAGCGCGATGGCGGCAAGTGAACCGAGCAAGCCAGCGCGGGGGAACACACGTTGTAGCCAGCCAGACCCGAACGAAAAGACCAATTTGATAACGCCTGTGATGATGATTCCGCAGATGCCAATATGCCAGGCCTGCATTGCGGCGAGTTCGGAATCTAAACCGCTACCGATACCAAGTTGATACGCCGGCCCAATCACGAACATGGCCATTCCAATGGTTGATGGAGTATCGAGCCCTAGCGGCATGGCAGTTACATCCGTACGGCCGGTGCGTTTGGCCAGCACAAACGCGAGGACGAAATAGAGCAAGTCTCCGACGAGCACACCGATCGCCGTTCCAGGAACCATGTAACGAATTGCAAAATTTACAGGGAAGGAAAAGCTGGTACTAAGTAAAACTAACGCCAGGATTAACCCAGCAATATTATCCAACATAAGGCCAAAAAAAGCGTTAATGTCCCCGCTAGCGAGCCATTGATATCGGCTGTTTTTCATGGCAATTTCCGTTTGGCATGCTGAATGCTACGTTTTTAATCCTGTCGGATTTTTTGATCCGGACAAAAAAATGTCTGCCATGGGACCTAACGTGTCAACTGGGCAGACGAAACTTAGACTGTCGCCAAGTTAATCACTAATCTAAGACTCAAGGAGGAGCATCAGCCAAGCCAAAAAACACGGAGTTTTACTTTTTTTGTGTCAAACGTCGTGAACTTTGGATAAACTGATGCGTAGACAAGCATGCAAGCTACTTATTATGATCTCGACTTTGATTACGAAAGACAGCTCCACGCGAAAGAGTTGGAAGTGACTGACGAACAACTGTTGGTGAGTTATCGCCAGACGGGGGACCGAGAGGTCTTTGCCCAGTTGGTCTATCGTTACGAACGTGAGTTGTACAATTATCTTCGTCGGTATTTGGGCAGCAATGAGATGGCCGAAGACGTTTTTCAAGCGACTTTCATGCAGGTGCATTTGAAATGCGATCAGTTTCAATCGGACAGACGATTTAGGCCTTGGTTGTATTCCATTGCAACCAACCAAGCAATCGATGCTCGTCGCCGCAACAAACGCCATAATATGTTGAGCTTGGACACGCCGCGTGAACAAGATCACGAACAGATTGGACAATTGGCAAATTTGTTGGAGACTTCGGAGCAAAGCCCCGAAGACAACTGTTTCGATTCCGAGCGAAGTCAAATTGTTCGCGAGACGTTGCAGCAACTACCAGAGAACATGTATGCCGTTGTGCATTTAGTTTATTATCAAGGAATGAAATACCGAGAGGCAGCGGAAGTTTTGGATATTCCGGTCGGCACAGTCAAAAGTCGTGTTCATGCGGCAATTGCACGATTGGGTGATGTTTGGAAAACCAACCAGGTAGATTAAGACGTGAAAAGACCTTCTGAATCAGATTTGCTTGGCTACATGCTCGGTGCCTTGGATGCCGAAGAGCAAGGCCAAGTGCAAAACGCGATCGATTCGGACCCGCGGCTCGAGGAACAATTGCTGGCATTGAAGTATTCTTTGTCTCCATTGGAAGTGATCGAACGACCGGTTGCCGTGCCAACGGGTTTGGCCCGACGAACCTGCCAGATTATTGCGATGGCGGAACGACATGGCATTAACGGTGCCAAAACTAATGGTGCCGGACTTGTCCCTAGGAGTGAATCTCAAGGTTCGCTGATTGTCGGTGGAAATGGAATCGAGGAATCCTCTGCTCGCATGTCTTCGTTTCGCGAACGTCTTGCGATTCGTCGGTCACGATTTTCGTTTGTCGATTTTGTCGTTGCAATCACAGCCGCAACCATTATTGGTGCTTTGATTTTTCCAGCGCTTTTGCTCTCTCGCTTTGATCAGCGGGTCACGGGTTGCCAGTCAAATTTGACAACCTTGTATCGGGCTTTAGGCACATACGCGGAAAACCATGATGGAAACTTCGTGTCCATTCCTACCTATGGGAAAATGTCCAATGTCGGATCGTTCGCTCCGGTATTGAAAGACTCAGGTTTGGTTCCTGACGATTCGGTTTTTGCATGTACGGGAGTTTCGGCGGCCAACAATTTGCCGCCAGTCCATATTCCTTCTTGCAAGCAAATCATGGCGACGGATTGTCCCAAGCAACTTGGTTATTATCGCCAGTGCATGGCTGGGCATTATGGCTATTCGATGGGGTATTTCCGCGGAACGGAATACGTTTCACCCTGTGATCAGGGACGGGCAAATATCGTTTTGCTTGCGGATTCGCCATCCTGCAATATGCCAGGTCGTGCAAGTAAGAACCATGGTGGACTAGGGCAGAATTGTTTGATGGAAAACGGGCAAATTCTGTTTCTGCGGGAACCCGCATTTGGCGAAGATCTGATATACATGAATGAATTGAATGTGGTATTACCTGGTGTCAATGACCGCGATTCCGTTATTGCTCCTAGCCACGTCCCAATGTTTGTTCAAGTGGCACCGAACCGCTAGTACGGCGTTTTTCCCCGGTCGAAAAATTTGCGATAGTAAGGATTGCAAAATTCCCAAATGGCCTATTGCAATGCGTTTTCTAGCAAATGTGCCCAAACAGAATGTGATGTTTAAGGTTGGACGGATCGAGAGTACGGGATTTTCTAACTGGTTGGAATTGGAAAAAACGCATCGGAAATTTCCGGCGGCCTGAATATCGGTTTGACTACCGTCAACGTCCATCGCCAAAACACTCGCAAAAAGTTGAATTTACGTTCCATGGCTGATGTGCACAACGCTGCGGCCGCTTGGATAGTCACGCAAGGTGCTTTCGAGTCTTAGAGTCTCGCTGGTCTTTCAATACGTTGGCTTTTCCAAATGATCGCAAGTTTTTTTCAGCCCATCGTTTGCTATTAATCGTTTGGCGATTTCTTTGCTGGCTAATTGGATGGATTGCGATTCCAGCAAGTGCTTCAGTTTTTGAGCCATCAGGGCTGCGTTGCATTGCGATGGCCAAAGTCGCGTTCCAACGCCAAGTCGTAAGATACGTTCTGAGTTATCGGGTTGATCAAAAGCCATCGGCACGACCAACTGTGGTATGCCACCAACGAGTGCTTGCGAAAGCGTGCCAATACCTCCGTGATAAACGATTGCCGCGGCGTGTGGCATCAACTTTTTGAGGGGAACATATTCAAAGTGCCGTATCGTGGCATCTGAAAATTCTGGCAAATGTTCAGTGTGACGTGTTAGGAAAATTCCCCGTTGACCTGTTCGTTGAATAGCACCGACTGCCGCCTTGAAGAACGTCCTGGCTTGCGAGTTCCCAGTACCTGGCGTGAATACGATTGGTGGCGAGCCAGAGTCCAGGAATTCTCGAACGTTGCTCGGTAACGGATCGGTATCGTTTTCATCCCAGAGAGGAAATCCTGTGTGGACGACGTTGACTGGCCAATCGGGTTGTGTCGGAGCGTACCATTCCGGAAACATGGCACACACTCGTTGCGGTGAATGCAAGAGTTCGGAGCATGTTCGAATTGGAGCGAGCTTGGACGATTCGCGAATCGCATTACAGTCCTTGAGAATGTGCCGATCCATCAACAACCACCGTCCGGCAAAGTACTGACATTGCTTGAGCCAAACAGGTGCGTTGGGGGACATCCAAGTCAATCGGGCAAGTCGGGGCGAAGCGAACCGACTCCACAAGACCGACGGTTGCAAATGCAGCGTGGCGTAAGGGAATCCGTGCACCTCGTGGGCAAATCGAACTCCGAATCCAAGTGCCGAGCCGACTAACGTTGTGTTCCTGGCTCGCGAAAGGGAATTGGCAACCTCGAATTGCCGCCGGATGTAGGGCAATATCATCTGCCGCGCAAGCAGCACCAATCCTCGGCGCGGATGCCAAACATCAGGATTGCCTTGAATTCGCTCGGCTTCTTCTGCCGTGCCCACCTCGTGAAACTCGATCCCATGGCGTTCAATCAAGTCACGAAATAGTCCATTGGTTGCAATCGAAACGCCATGCCCGCGTTTTTGCATTTGCAGGGCCAACCCCAAAAAAGGGTGTACATCACCATGACTGCCCATCGGGAACAAAGCAAAATTCATGGATGTTTGTCCAAATGTAAGGAATTACAGCACGGCAAATGAAATTCTATACAAACCTCGATTTTAAAATCGATCGTTGCTGCCACTATAAATTTCGTCCAGCCAACAGTTGTCTATCGAAAAAGGAACAATATTGGCGTATTATGGATAAACAAATTCCGATTCATTGACAACCGGTTTTTGTACTTTTCGGGCGAGCCTATCCGATAAGAAAGTCCTTCGCTGAAATTGAATTCTTAAGATTGAGGCAGGTTTGTCAGGTTGGAAGAGAAACATGATTCGGAACGTCGTGTATGTCGTGATCTTGCTGACAATCTGCAGCAAAAGATCACTTCTCGCTGATGATTTTTTCACAAAGCAAGTTGCACCGATTCTGGCGAAGCATTGTCTGTCTTGTCATGGCCGTGATGCACCGAAGGGTGGGTTTTCGGTACAGAAGTCGGATGCGTTCTTTGCCGTTGGGCACGTTGAGCCGAATGATGCCGCAAGCAGTTACTTAATCGAACTAATTACGCCGGTAGATGGTCGCGCCGAGATGCCCAAGGACGCCGATCCATTGACTGAGGCGGAGATTGCGGTAGTCGCAAAATGGATCAACGATGGTGCGGAATGGCCGCTGGGTTTTGAGTTGACGGTGGCCAAGGTTGACGATTTCAATTGGTGGTCGTATCAACCTCTCCGCCGCCCGCAGGCTCCGGAATCGAATGAAGCTTGGGCTCAGTCACCGATCGATAAGTTCGTGCTGGCGAAGCTGAAGGAAAAAGGACTGACATGTTCACCACCGGCAGATCGTCGGGCTTTGATTCGACGAGTGACATACGATTTGCTCGGCCTGCCCCCGACTCCAGCAGAAGTCGTGGCATTCGAAAACGATCCCGACCCGCTCGCCTATGAAAGGCTTGTCGATCAACTGCTGGAATCAAAACGCTACGGCGAACATTGGGCGCGGCATTGGTTGGATGTCGCCAAGTATGCGGACTCATGCGGCTACGACAAAGACAAGCTGCGCCCCAATGCGTGGCCCTATCGTGACTACGTTATCCGGTCATTGAACGAAGACAAACCTTACGCTCGTTTCGTGCAAGAACAAATCGCGGGTGACGTTTTGTTTCCGGACGATCCGGATGGAATCGTGGCATTGGGGTTCATTGCCGCTGGGCCGTGGGACTTTATTGGGCATGTAGAAGTCTCGGAGGCGAAACTTGATGGCAAAGTCGCTCGGAATCTTGATCGAGACGATATGGTTTCTGGTGCAATGAATACGTTTTGTAGTCTGACCGTGCAATGCGCTCGCTGTCACAATCACAAGTTCGATCCGATCACACAAGAACATTACTATGGTTTGCAAGCCGTATTTGCAGCGGTCGATCGGGCGGATCGCAATTTCGATGCAGACCCCGTTGTGGCCAAACAACGACGCGAATTAAAAGAGATGTTGGAAGAACTGCTTGTCGCGCGAACTGCGATTGAATCTGGAATCGTCGAAGCGGGCGGAAAGCCACTGGCCGACGCAAACACAACGATTGTGGAGTTGGAAAAACTTCTGCAGCCAACACGTCCACCCGAACACGGATACCACAGTCAGATCGAGGCTAAGCCTGAAATTGAAAAATGGGTGGAAGTCGAACTGCCCGCCGAAGTCACTGCAGAACGGATTGTTTTGCATGCGTGCAGCGACGACTTCAACGGCATTGGCGATGGCTTTGGTTTCCCCCGGCGATTCAAACTTGAAATTGCGAATGACTTGGGCGAGTGGCGGGTTATCAAAGATGCGACAGGAGATGACTTTCCCAATCCAAAAATCGGCGCTCTTTCGATAAATCTGACCAAAGAAAAAGTACGGCGTGTGCGTGTTACGGCGACTCGGTTGGCAAAGCGAATGAATGACTACATTTTCGCGCTGTCCGAGTTGGAGATTTACGTGTCCGGAAATAACCTGGCCGAAGGTGCAACCGTCAGGTCGCTTGATTCAATTGAGGCGCCGAATACGTGGAGCCGAGCGAACCTCGTCGATGGCAAGTGGCCTCGTGCGATGGATACCGACGGGGAACAACTGCTCGTCGAGGCCATGAGAAATCGCGACCAAATTCTGGCCGACGTGATAACGTCCGAAATTGCCAAGCGACGTTCTGCGATGGGGAAAGCGATCGCGCAGATCGAGTCTGAACTTGAGGCACTCCCGCAACCACAAACGGTTTACGCTGCAGCCACCGCTTTTTCGTCAGAGGGGAACTTTCATCCTACCAATGGCAAGCCTCGAAATGTCAACGTGTTGGTGCGTGGCGAAGTCTCTCAGCCCGGCGAGACGGCTGTACCCGGCGTGTTGCCGCTCTTTGGAGAGTCGCAGTATCAATTCGGTAATGACTTGGCCGAGTCCGAGCGTCGCACCCGGCTCGCTGAATGGTTGACCGACCGAGAACATCCGCTTGTCTGGCGCTCAATCGTCAATCGCGTCTGGCAATATCACTTTGGTGCCGGAATCGTGGCCACGCCCAATGACTTTGGCCGGATGGGTGCCGAGCCGACGCATCCCGAGTTGCTCGATTGGTTGGCGCTTGAGTTTCGAGACAACGGTCAATCGCTCAAAACGTTGCACCGCATAATCGTACTGAGTAACACTTATCAACAATCGTCTGATGACACAGCAGCCAACTCGGCCATCGACGCGGGCAATCAATTCCTGTGGCGAGCCACTCGACGGCGTCTGTCGGCAGAGGAACTTCGCGATTCAATTCTTGTTGTCAGTGGAGCAATGAACTGGGAAATGGGTGGGCCGGGTTATTATCTGTTTGAGCTGGAGAAGACGGAACACTCTCCGCACTTCGAATACCACAAGTTCGATCCGACAGACAAAGCGTCGCATCGACGCAGCATCTACCGCTTCATTGCCCGTTCGCAGCCAAACCCCTACATGACAACGCTCGATTGCGCCGACTCCTCGCAGAGCACACCGCGCCGCAATGAGACGTTGACGTCGCTGCAAGCCCTTGCGCTCCTTAATAATCAATTCAATCTTGTGATGGCGGAGCAGTTCGCGCGGCGACTGGAAAAAGGCAGTAGTGATCTGAGCTCGCAAGTGAAGGAAGCGATGTTGCTGGTTACTCAACGGGCCGCTTCCGATAGCGAAACGAAAGAAATGGCCGACTATGCTCGGACACACGGTTTGCCAAACTTGTGCCGATTGTTGTTCAACTTAAGCGAGTTTGTGTTTGTGGATTGAACGAGGAAAAAACGACATGTTCAACCGGCGAGAATTTTTGAACCATTGCGGGGCGGGTTTTGGTGCGTTGGCACTGGCTGCGATGTTGCAAGAGGAATCGCGCGGGGCGACCGACGGCGCCATCAAGGTCTTGCACCATCCGCCGAAAGCCAAACGCGTCGTGCAGTTGTTCATGGCCGGAGCGGCCAGCCATATCGATCTGTGGGATCACAAACCGTTGCTGGAAAAATTTCATGGTCAGCCTTCCGATTTTGGCGAACACGTTGAAGCGTTTCAGGATGGGCTTGGGCCCTGGATGAAATCGCCGTTCAAGTTTTCGCCTTACGGCCAGTGCGGCAAGATGCTGAGCGAGGTCGTCGCGCCGCTAGGCGAGTGCATCGATGACATCGCATTTATACACAATATGGTTGGCAAAACGGGTGTGCATTCTCAGGCGACCTATTTGCAAGCGACTGGTTTCCAGCGTCCGGGGTTTCCAGGCATGGGCTCATGGGTCAGCTATGGGCTGGGGTCGATGAATGACAATCTCCCGACGTTTGTTGTGCTCCCCGATCATCGCGGGTTTGCGAGCAACGGGCCCAAGAACTGGGGCTCCGCGTTCTTGCCCGCTAGTTCACAAGGCACCACTATTTTTCCGCAACGGGAAAATCCGATCGAAGACTTGCGGCCCCAATCCAAGTTCATCACGCCTTCTAGCGATCGAGAGGGTTTGTCACTGTTGAATCAAATGAACCAGCGCTACGCACAGGAGCACCCTGGCGACTCGCGACTCGAGGCTCGGATTCGTTCTTACGAATTGGCCGCCGCGATGCAATTGAGCGCGCCCGAGGCCCTCGATATTTCAGGGGAATCGGAGGCAACTATGAAGATGTACGGGCTCGGTCGGCCCGGTGTAACTTATCCTGACGAAATCAATCCAGCGGAGGAAGCCGAATACTTTGGCCGTAAATGTTTGATCGCTCGGCGGTTGCTGGAACGCGGCGTGCGCTTTGTGCAAATCTGGTCGGGTAATGACAACAGTTTCCCACGCCGCAATTGGGACTCGCACGAGAATCTCGCTCGCGAACACGGTCCACTTGCACAAGGCATGGCAGTCGGATCGGCTGCCTTGATTAACGACCTGAAGCAGCGCGGCTTGCTGGACGACACTATCGTGTTATGGACGACTGAATTCGGTCGCATGCCCAGTTCCCAAGGCGGGACAGGACGCGATCACAATCCGTATGTCTTCACGAACTGGATGTGCGGCGGCGGCATTCGCGGTGGAATCTCACACGGTGCGTCTGACGAGTGGGGCTACAAGCCGCTGGATCGAGGCAACCCCACTCAGGTCTATGACATCCACGCCACGATTTTGCATCAACTTGGTATCGACCACACTCGTCTAACTGTCCGCCACGATGGTATCGACCGCCGCCTTACGGACGTTCATGGCCATGTGATTAAAGAAATAGTTTGACTTGTTTCGAAGTCAAATCGGAGGAGTCGCTGGTGATGGCGTTAGGCGCGTTTCTTTTTTCGGGCTCGTTCTAGCCAGGCCTTTACAGACTCGGGTGAAAACAAGAACCACCGGCACTTTGTTTCCGGGTGGAGTTCTTCGCAAAGCGTGATTGGGTGTAAGTAATTCGAGACGCTGATTCGAACTCGTTCTTCGTTGAGAGATAATTTTCCAACCTGTCCATCGGCGACTTCTGCGCGCCATTGTACCAGTTCGGCGTGCGCATTGGCGCCTGTTGCATCGAAACCCAGGCACTCAATACCGTCGGCAGTTCGCGGGCGCATCCGGCAACTCAGCTCCAGGCCTGGAAATGTTCTAGTCAAATCTCGATCGCGAACAAGCATCTTCTCGATGTCGAATTGAAATCCGGCACTTCGTTTCGCGTAGATACTTTGGATTTTATTCAAACGCGATGCCGCGAAATGTTGAAATTCGGCGTTGGAGCCGATGGTAATCAAGCTTTTTTCTGGTGATAGAGTGTGAATCGCAAGGCGAAACCGCAAACTTTTTTCAGTGCGTTGCAAGTACACGACTGACGCCGATTGAATGACTTCTTGAGCGTCGTTAAGCCAAGTCAACGTGTCGGCTTTTACGTTCGGTGACGGTTGGATAACGACAGGCGCAACGCTGGGGTCAAAGCGAATCCGATTCTCTTGGCCTTCCTTGAGTTCGCCATCCAATCGCCGAAATGCCCAGGGGTTATCATTTCGATCGAACTCAATTGTTCCATTTTGGTAAGCGTATCCGATTAGATTCGCCATGAATTTTCCCAAACGATTAGCAACATATTCCAGTAACAGTCCCGCTAGTATGTTACTTGGGGTCGGTTGCGTCAACCAAATGGCGATTTCCAGATGGACCGTTGGGCGTCCATTCACTATGGAACAGCCTCAAGCCGTGATTTCGGTGATTAAATTGCGAAGTCGACACTCAAGGAAGTGCCGGAAAAGTTCAGAAACGTCACGCTGGCAGGTACCAGCCTGCACAGGAAAACCCCGCAAAACGAAGGTCAAGCTGCGCTTTTTGGGGTTGTGCAAAAACCGTCGGATGGGCGATATTTGAGCTCGAGCAGACAGGACCGAGTTGAAGTCGAGCCTCGAATCCAAGCGACGCCAACGCAGCTGGATTATTTCTTTTTCCCAAGGTCGAATTTGCCGAACTTTTCGTAGGAGAAATACCAGATCGGATCGATGGCGATATCGAATGGATCGTTGACCGCCACCATATGGATCGGGTCAGGCCCTGGTCCAGCGTTTTCAAATCGTCCTGTGCCGCCTGTGACGGTCCAGTCGCCCGACCAGACAGCTCCAAACATCGTGCCGCCCAGTGGAATCAGTGTGATCGTTCCTTCACCCACCAAATGCAATTCGTCGCCGTTTGCTGCAACTTGTGTATCACTGGCCGTCCACGTCCCCTCGAAATCACCAATCAGAGGATCAAGGCCGACAACCAGGGCATTGCCAATGTACGTAAACTTACCCAGATGAAGCCCTTTCGAGGTTCCGCCAAAATCACCCGTAACGGGATTAACACCACCCGTGCCGGAGACCTGGTAAGGAACGATTTGCGCGCTAAGGGTTTGGTTCAATCCAAACCCCAATACAGCAATCATCGCAATTGCCAGTAACTGAATTCTTTTCATAGTATCACTCACTTTTATTAAATCAAAGAAACGAAATTTATTCCTGCCTGCTCACTGCCGTGTGTGGCCCAGCCCTGCGACAATCAAGTGTCTCAACGGCGCTTTCCCAAGTCCATTTTGCCCGCTTTGAAATACTCTGCAGGAATCGCCGTCACGTCACCAGCCAAATCCACTGGTTCCGGAGTGAAAAACGTGGAAACAACCGGATCACCCGCCGACGTCGCAGTAGCAAATCGCCCGGTGCCTCCGACAATTTGCCAA
>JAHEAM010000057.1:0-1133 GCA_024642765.1 Planctomycetaceae bacterium | reverse complement strand
TCCGAAGCGGTATAGGTGTCGTAGGCCAAGCCGGTGTTCGCATCGTTAGTTACGACAAATGTACATCGACCAAAGTGCGGACCGATAGCTTGGCCGTACGCCTCTAGGGTTATAAGGTTGCCGACAAACGAGCCCTCGACATAAAACGGAACTACTTGAGCCTGCAAGGAAGACGCCAAGGCAGCCAATCCGATGCAGGCGGAAAACAGAATTTTCGAAAATCTCATTGTGTATCTCCTGAACTTAAAAATGAAAAAAAGGAACTTGGGTTTGCCCAATAATTTGTATAAACGAACCCAAGCAACAAGCAGAGCGTAGCTACATCAATCAAAGTCGTCGTCAAACGAAATTCCTGTGGGAAGTTGTTGCGGTGGCCAATGGTATTGCGCGAAAATTATCGGGAAAAATACTCTGTGGAAATCGGCGTGCTATCGACGGTGGCCGAGGTCGATCTTGCCGTTCATGGACCAGGCGTAGGTCCAGATGTCACCCGGAGCCGGAGGTAATAAAAAGGGATCGTTGACGGCGATAACCTGCAGCGGCTCACTCGTGGATGACGCATTCGCAAACTTGCCAGTACCACCGACCACGAAAAAATCTGCTGTCCATACAGCGGTGAACAAATCGCCGCCTTGAGGAATCAGATTCACGACGCCCGATCCGTCAAAGAATAATTGGTCGCCATTGGCGGCGGTAAGCTGAAATCCAACCGCGGTCCATTCCAACACCAGCGGATCTTCAGTTGGGGTAGGCACGGCAAATCCCGATGCCTTGATTTTCCCCATATACGTTGCATTTCCACTAGCGATCGTCATCGCCGTATTCGGGTCGTAGACAGCATTACTGCCACCGGCGTGGAAGGGCACAACCTGGGCGTTACTGACACATGTGATCAATGCAATCGCGATGACGACCGTTGAAAATACTGTGACTTTTCGTTTCATTTCTACACCTCTAGAAAAATGATGGATTTTTTGGGCAAGCCGCCATTGGAAACACATCACTTCTCAAACGAATTGGTCGTCATGTTATCACCCAGTTTGGTAGCACGAAGCGAATCAAACCCATTGCCCCCGTCCAGATAACCGTAGTTGCCAATGCGGTTGTTCAGAAATCGAACTTTGTCGTCACCA
>JAHEAM010000480.1:1620-3339 GCA_024642765.1 Planctomycetaceae bacterium | reverse complement strand
TATTTGTTAATGCTCTGACCATTCGCGTTCGGTGTTCCCGTAAGGCGGAGATCAAATCAGCTTGCTTGGGCAGGATCCGCTCAGCGGCCTCCGATGGAGTCAAAGCCCTCACGTCAGCAGCGAGATCCGCCAATGTTACATCGATTTCATGCCCAATTCCCGTGATTACGGGAATGCGCGACCCGGCGATCGCCCTAACCACGCTTTCTTCATTGAAACTCCATAAATCCTCAGCACTACCACCACCACGACAAACCACCAACAAATCAAATTGCGGTTCCACCAAATTCGCCCGTTTGATGGCTGCCACAATCTCGTGACTAGCGCCGGGCCCTTGGACGGGAGTCGGCACCAGAGTGATCGAAACATTTCGGAACCTCCTGCCGACAACTTCCAGGAAATCTCGAATTGCCGCTCCATCTGGACTCGTTATGACGGCAATCCTCCGGGGTAGAAATGGCAACGGCCGTTTCTTCGTGTGTTCAAAAAGACCTTCCGCAGTTAGTTTTTTCCTTAATTGCTCGAACGCCAATTGCAACTCACCAACACCTAATGGCTCCATTCGCCCGACGGTCAGTTGGTACGAACCGCGCGGACCATAGACATCAATCGCACCGTGGCAAAGTACATCCATACCTTCTTTCAACCGAAACCGCATTCGAGCCGCAGAACTTTTCCACATCACGGCTGAAATTTTCGACTTACTATCTTTCAAGTTGAAATACAAATGCCCCGAACTGGCATTCACCAAATCAGAAACTTCGCCTTGAACCCAGACATTGGGAAACAGTTCTTTCAACGAAAACTTGATCTGCTCGGTTAATGCCGTAACAGAAATCGGGTCTTGAGGGATAGACATCACAACTTTTGTTTGAAAAAGTATTTGAAAAGATCTGCATATGCAAATTCATTGGTAATCACGCTGACCTTTGACAACGTGCACAACACGAACCAGTCTTTGCTGCAAAATAAACTATTCTTTCACATCCGAAAACACATCCACCATATTTCTTACGCTAAATGGAGTAAGCACGAAAAACTTTAGTGGGAAAAAGTCGGTGCCTCGATTGAAATTGGCAACGATTCCAGTCAAAATCTTAGGCGGGCCTCAAAGCTAAGAATTAATTGAATTCGAAAACAAACACAGGAGTTTTTCGTGAACAACAAGTTAACCAAGTCCAATCGACGGGATTTCATCAAAACCACTGGCAAGGTTGTAGCAGCAACTTCTGCGGTAGGTCTAGTTGGAACGCCAGCATTGGCTCGTTCATCAGTCTATGTTGCAGGCTCCGACACTATCAAAATCGGATTGATCGGTTGCGGTGGGCGGGGAACCGGAGCTGCTATTCAAGCAATGAATACTCAAAGCGGAAATGTAGAATTGGTTTCCGTTGGTGATGCATTCGAAAATCGAGCAAATGACTCGCTGGGCACCTGCACAAAAGAACACGCTGAAAAAGTGCATGTGGCCGACAATGCCAAATTTGTCGGGTTCGATGCCTACAAAAAAGTTCTTGAGTCCGACATTAATTTAGTGATTCTGGCAACACCACCGGCCTTTCGGCCTTTGCATTTCGAAGCGGCGGTTGAAGCGGGAAAGCACATCTTTATGGAAAAACCAGTAGCTGTTGACGCCCCTGGCGTGCGCCGCGTTTTGCGAGCAACAGAAGTGGCGAAACAAAAAGGACTTGCCGTTGGCGTCGGGCTTCAGCGTCGACA
>JAHEAM010000480.1:0-1610 GCA_024642765.1 Planctomycetaceae bacterium | reverse complement strand
CCTGATTTTTGCTCAGGTCTATTGGAACATGGGCAGCCTATGGGTAAACCCCAAGACAGAAAACCAAACAGAACTCGAATACCAACTTCGCAATTGGCTATATTTTGCTTGGCTGTCGGGCGACCATATCGTTGAACAACACATTCATAATCTTGACGTGATCAATTGGGTCCTGAATGATTTCCCTGCCAAGGCCAATGGAATGGGAGGCCGCCAGGTCCGCGTAGGTCCGCAACATGGCGAAATTTTTGACCATCATGCCGTCGAGTACACCTACGGCAATGGCCTTGTTATGAGCAGCCAATGCCGCCAAATTCCTGATTGTTGGAATAACGTTTCGGAACACATTTATGGATCGAAAGGCAAATGCGACATCAGCGGCGGCGTGATTTTCGATCAGGACGGAAAAGAGATCTTCCGCACTAACGGTTCGCGCGGCGGTCACCAACAAGAGCACCATGACCTATTCGCCGATTTGCAGAACGGCATTATTCCAAACGAAGGCGAATATGGCGCTAAGAGCACGATGACTGCGATCCTAGGCCGATTGGCGACTTACACTGGTCGTGAACTCAATTGGAACGACGCAATCAATTCGGACGTCAGCTTGGCCAACGTCGATAAGATCGCCGCTGTTGGCAATCAAGCCCCCGTCCAACCTAACGACAAAGGCGAATACGATTACCCCTTGCCAGGTAAGGACATCAAGAAGTACATCGACTTCAAGGCCTAAACGACACGAAATGGCCGAACAATTTTTGCTGGCCTAACAACGTCAGGGTAAATTGACTATTTGTCAAAACGCACAAACACGATGAGCATTCCGTTCATCGTGTTTTTTTTTCGCGTCGAGGCCTACCGTACCCAGGTTCCGACCTCTTTTAGAATAGCATCAAAATGTCGACGCCCACCTCATGAAAACGGCACAAGACGTTTGGCCCAACAAGGCCAGCGAGTGGCCCTACCTTTCGGTTTTTGCTGTAAATCTTAGAACAGCTTCCACAGGATAATGATCTGATGGGTTACGACCTTTGTCTTGAGTATGGTTAATCTCAGCTTTCAAGCATGTCCAATCTGCGCTATGCAAAATCCAATCTATACGCTGGCCGGTCCGGTTACCCTTCCAGGAAGTGAATGAGCATTCTTGGTCGGTACCTTCGGGATTCGACACGCGGTAGGAATCAATAAGGATTCGTTGGCCTTCAGGATTAGTCAGAGCCTCGTAGGGCTCGCTATTTTCACCACAATTGAAATCTCCGCTAATCACTACGGGGATTTCATTTTCATCCACCAATTTTGTCCGAATTGTATGTGCCGATTGAAGTTGCGCCTTCCTACCCACATGATCAAAATGCGTATTAGCAAAAACGAATTCTGCATAGGTTGACTCAAGATCTTTCAGGCGAACCCAAGAGACCAATCGTGGCAAGGCAGCATCCCATCCAACACTACCCGGAATGTCCGGACTCTCCGACAACCAAAAATGTCCGCTATCGATCAACTCAAAGCGATCGCTACGGAAGTAAATCCCACACGACTCACCTTGCTCGGGTTCTTTCTCTCTACCGCGACCGATAAAGCGATAGCCAACTAGTTTCGACGACAAAAAT
>JAHEAM010000479.1 GCA_024642765.1 Planctomycetaceae bacterium | reverse complement strand
GCCGCATTAGCGAAGGGATCTGAGACGGAGTTTTTGGGTGTTTCATGAAGACGGAATTGCTCATGCACACAGCGCAACGCCGCAAGGCCCTCGCTGCGTTCGACAAGCACGGAAATTTTGATTTCGCTGGTTGTGATCATCTGCAAGTTGATATTGGCATCCGCCAATGAGCGAAACATTCTGTTCGCAACACCGACCTCGTTGGCCATACCCAGCCCCACTACCGAGACCTTGCTTACGCTATCGCTGCATTCGCCGACTTCGCCGCCCAATAAAGAAACAGTTTCCTTAATGCACCTTAAAGTCGCTTTCATCTCGTCTCTCGGGACAGTGAAGCTCAGGTCGGTGAAACCATCGTCGGACGCACTTTGAACAATCATATCAACCGTAATTTTTTGTTCGGCGATCGGCTTGAAGATTTCATAGTTCACGCCAGGGCGGTCGGGCAAGTGTCGCAAGGTGATCCGAGCTTCGTCTTTCGTAAGTGCTGCTCCGCTAACCAATAATCCCGGAGCCTCAGGTTCGTTGACGATCAGGGCACCGGGCACATCTGATAAACTACTTCGAACATGAATCGGCACATCGAACTTTTTACCGAATTCGATAGAGCGACTATGCATTACGCCAGCGCCCAAACTGGCCAACTCGAGCATTTCGTCGTAGCTAACTTGTTTCATCAAACGGGCTTCAGGCAGGATTCTGGGGTCGGTCGTGTAAACGCCGTCGACGTCTGTGTAGATTTCGCAAGTCTCAGCATCTAGTACGGCTGCCAGAGCAACGGCCGTCGTGTCGCTGCCACCGCGGCCTAGCGTCGTGATGTTGAAATCCTCATCGATGCCTTGGAATCCAGCTGCAATAACAATGTTGCCTGCATCCAAGAGCTTTTGAACGCGATCCGTAGAGATCGATCGAATACGAGCCTTTGTGTGTGAACTGTCGGTGCGGATCCCAATTTGTCCACCAGTTAGACTTACTGCCTTGTAGCCCAAACTATTGATAGCCATTGCCATCAAGGCTACGCTGACCTGTTCACCGGTCGAAAGCAACATGTCCATTTCACGAGCCGGAGGGACTTCGTTCACTTCCTTCGCCAACTCGATCAAGTGATCCGTATTTTTTCCCATGGCGCTAACAACCATCACTACTTGGTGGCCATTTTGCTTCGCACGGACTGCTTTGCGAGCCGCCGCAAGTATTTTCTCACTGTCAGCAACGCTTGTACCGCCAAACTTCTGAACAATCAAACTCATGTTCGATCAAATCACTTTCTGAATTCAAGTACCAATTACGCCTTGGGGCCTATCCCAAAAGAGTTAACCCTTGGGAAGTCCGAGAGGGTCAGCTTCCTTTGAGGATGGGCTCTAAGATACAAGTCCTTGAATTTAACCGAAACTAAAATGTGCGAAAGGCGAGGTCTCTGTGAATCAGTTATGGTCAAAAAGGCAGCTACACGAAAGTAATTGAAATCGGGTTACCCTTTTATCCCTGCCGTTGCAATGCCTTCAATAAAAAGCCGTTGGGCCAGGAAGAATAGGGTAATCAGCGGCAGTGAAAACAGCACCGAACCAGCCAATAACAAATGCGTTTGATCGCCATAGGAACTCACAAATCGTTCCAGACCGTAGGCCAAAGGGAATTTTTGCGGATCGGACAGATACAACAGCGGTCCGCCGAAATTGTTCCAGGTCTCGATGAATTGAAATAATGCCACGGTCGCGATCGCCGGTCGAGACAAAGGCAGCATGATTCGCGTAAACAAACCCCAGTAACCAAGTCCGTCGATTCGGCCCGCGTCCATCAACGCTTCCGGGACAGAAAGAAAAAACTGTCGCAACAGAAATATAAAGAATGCCTCGCCAAAGAATGCGGGCAGAATGATGGACCACAAACTATTGTACAAGCCGATTTTGCTGATCAGAACAAATCTTGGAATCATCGTGACTTGCCAAGGCAATAATAATGTTAACAAGACAGATGCTAGAACCCAACGCCTACCGTTCCATTCGATCCTGGCCAATCCAAATGCGACCAAGCTACATGACAAAGTCGACGCAACAACACTTACGAGGCACAAAAACAAACTATTGCGGAAATACGTGGCAAACGGCATGCTTGTAAAGACGTCTTGATAGTTGGACCATGCGATCCTTTCTGGAACTAGTCCCAGTGGATCGTTCGCAAATTGCTCTGCCGGTTTGAGCGAGCCAACAATCATTAACACCACCGGCCAAGCAAACGGAAGAACGGCAACGACGGTAACCAGCAACAAGAGTAAACGTTTGGCTCGAGTCATCTTGCCCCTGCCTCCTGCACTTGTTTCCATCTTGTTTGTAGCGAATCGAGCACTTCCTGGGGTGAAAGCTTGACGTCGTTCATGCAGCGAAATACAGCTTGATTCACTTCGCGCCGAATTGACTCAGCGCGGGGAATGTTTGGGTATGAGATTTGATTTGGGCTGCGGGCTAAGTCCAGGAAAACTTGAAACAATGGATGTTCTTTGACATATTCGATCATTCGAGGGTGTTCGATCACGTGTCGGCTGACGGGGATCCAGCCTCCGGCCGCGCATGTTTTCGCTGCGGCAGATTCATTTTCGTATCCAATCCAAAATTTCATGAACTCAAATGCGCCTCGAGATTGTTTCGCACCACGTGGCACGACGAAAAAGTTGCCATTAAGCCAGCCTGCGTTTGCCTTACCACCGGCAGGATTTGGCAGCGGGCAAACACCAAATTCGATAGCAGGCAAATTCTTGTTCGACCGCGATTGGGCAAACTTTTCGATGTCACGAATACGCCACTGTCCATCCATCACAAAAACATAGCGCCCGATTTCCGAATCTGTTTGAGTTGGGAGTAAGGGAAAGGCCTTTCCTGGTAACGATTGGTCGGCGTTGCGGAATGCAGCGAGAGCATCTGTCCCGTAACGCTTTGCAAACGATTGCATCCAAGCCAAAGCTTCGATATTAGCTGCGGAGTTAACGCTTACGGAGTGTGTGTTCGGCTCTTGAAAGCCGCCGCCAAACACAATCGCCCAGGCCCACAATCTCCTGGAATCTGGCAGGAATGTAAAATAGTTCGGATCACGCTCTTGGTTCGACGGAGACAACTTGGCAACGATGGCTTCGAATTCATCAAGTGAATTCGGAGCAGCTAATTGGCGACGACTGAGAAAAGAACGATTGTAATACAAGGCTCGAACATCCAATCCGTTACAAATTCCCATCCAGTGTTCACCATATTCGGTCAGCCTCCGTGCGTTCGGCAACATCCAATTCGCGAGTTCGTCTAGTTCTTGCTCGGTGGCTATTTCTTCCAGAGGTACAATCAAGTTGGCTTTCGTC
>JAHEAM010000056.1 GCA_024642765.1 Planctomycetaceae bacterium | reverse complement strand
CAATTCAATGTCCAAAAGAATGACATCAGGTTGGAGTTGTTTGGCCAACTCCAGCGTCCCCTTGCCGCGCGTCCGAGCTTCAACAGAAAAACCGAGTTGGGCCAGGCGATAAGAAAGCACCTCGGATTGCGTTACATCGTCGTCAATCACCAACGCCTTGCGTTGCATTGCCACTGCGACTGGTTGAAATTCTGGGAATGTTTCCGAGCCGAACAGAACATCCATTTTAGGCTCCTGGAATCGTAGAATGATTGCCAATTTTGACACGAGTATTGGTGGTTTGGGTAAAGATGCGCTCGGCAACAGACATTGCAAGTCAAAAAGGAAATGAGCTTCAGCGAATCTCTGGTGAGACTAACGAGTGTTCCGCTCGGCTAAAATGATACGATTATGCCGAGATGGCAAAAAATTCAGGTACATTTAACGATTTCAACCTTGATTTCTTGGAACACGGCTAAAATAATGAATTCGTCGGCTAAATTCATCCGTCGGAAAGGGTGCTTTCCCGTCATCAACAAAACTACCCTTTAATCTTTACTTTTGCATGCGACCCTTCATTCGAGCATTAATCGTCTATGCCGTAATGCTGCCGGCCATTTTGGTCAGCGGGATGATCTCATCGTTGCATTTCCATCGTGGTTCGCATTGGACTGAAGGGCAGGAAACGGCACACACGAAAACGTGTAGTTGTTCTCATGATTCTGTCCCAACACGGCCTCTTGGGAATAATTGCAACGACTCTTCCATGATCAATGTCTTTGCGATTGCGGCCATTCCAGATGTAGAGCATTGTGATGACGGTTGCTATTTGTGTCGCCATTTGTCGACTCACAATCCTGTATTGCTCGATGACTTTGATTGGAATGTCACGCTCGCTGCGTTGAAACTCGAAGAAGGTTTCCAGGTTGAAACCGTGCAACAGTTTCAGTCAATCTATTTTGGCCGTGGGCCACCTCTTTTTTCTTAAGCACATTTTCGTGCATCTTTTTCATTGCGAATGGAAATTCAGCTGTTAAAGTTTCCAGGCAATGCATCACAATCATGGTGGGCCTATTGTGTCGCCTGCAGTGGTTGAGCCAAGAAAAAAGTCTCTTCATTTTATTCATAGGTTGCCAGGATTATGCATCGACGAGGATTTACATTAATTGAGTTGTTGGTCGTTATCGCGATCATTGGAATTCTAGTTTCATTACTCTTGCCCGCAGTGCAGTCAGCTCGCGAGTCGGCCCGACGCACGCAGTGCACGAATAACATCCGACAGTTGGGAATTGCCTCGACTAGTCACGAGTCAGCTTTCGGGAAATTCCCACCTGGTTGGTCAGCGAACAGCACTACCGATGCCGGCGTGGGTCCGGGTTGGGGTTGGGGTTACCACCTTCTCAACCAAGTCGAGGCGGGAAACGTTTTTGACCGAATCGACTCGCATTTAGATATCGACGACCCCTACCATACTGACATCTTGAAAACGGTCATTCCCGCATTTCAATGCGCATCGGATCCGGCACCCGAAATTGTCGACTTGGCACAGCCTGTTTCGGAGTATTCGCCTTTGGTTGTGGCCGGTGCCATGGCTCATGACGAATTGTTGGTGGGGCGCAGCAATTATTCGGGCGTTTTTGGGTCGAACGAAATCGAAGACGAACCATTTAACGGCAATGGAATCTTCTTCGCCAATAGTAGTGTCAGCGCCCGTGATATTCGAGACGGCCTCAGCAACACCTTTTTGTTTGGGGAACGCCGCAACGACTTGGGCCCTGTGTCTTGGGTGGGAGTCGACGGTCATGTCGACGAAGCATTTGCTCGAGTAGTTGGTTCATGCGACCACGTACCAAACGACAAACAAGGTCACTACGAGGACTTTAGAAGCAACCATGCAGTTGGTGCCAATTTCATTTTTGCGGATGGCTCAACGCATTTCATTAATAATCAAATTAATGAGACCGTCTATCAAAACCTGGCGACACGCAAGGGTGGTGAGGTCAATCACAATTTCGACTAAACCAAGTTTCTTGGCTTAAGACATGGCGTTGTCACGGACGAGAACGCCATTTTCAGTGACGATTTTGGTCAACGGAATGTCGAATTCATCGATTGGTAAAATTGGGACGCGTTGAGCCTCGTATGCGACCCCTACCAAAAATGGCATCGTTTTGTCGTTTTCAACCACAAAAGCGAAGGTTCGGTCATAATAACCCGCTCCCATTCCCAAGCGATGGCATCGATGATCAAAGCCGACCAGGGGACAAACAACTAAGTCCAAAGACTCCACCGCTATTCGATTTTCAAAAATAGTTGGTGGTTGTTCGATTCCAAAACGGCTTCGAATCAGTTGCGTTGATACAGTGAAGCGATAGAACTCAAGAGCCTTGCCACGCCGCACGACCGGAAGGTAAACCTGTTTTTGATCCAACCAAGCCCTTGCAACTATACTTGCCAAATCAATCTCACGACCCATTGCACGATAAACGGCAAGTGTCCGAGCCGATCGATATTCAGGTAGTTCACGAAGCTGCTCACAAATTTTTGCCGACGCAACCAACTGATATTTCGACGATATCCCGTCACGCATTGTCTTCAAACGTCGCCGCACCGTTTCCTTTGAATCCATCATCTATTCTTCTTTCAATTACCGTGAACGCCATACATCGGCGTGGCTGATTTTCAGCTCATCCAATCGTTTCCGAATTTGCTCAAAGAATCGGCGTGCGTCAACCGGATAACCTTTCGTAGGACACAAACCAGGAATTTGCTTGATCCAGAAATCGTTCCAAGCAGCCATCACAAGCTCGCGAGAGAACTTTGCAAACATCGACGCTAGAGCCGTGGGCATTTCGGATTCGCCTTTTGCGCTAAACGTCCAATTAACTGACAAGCCATTCCAATTCATTTGGTATTCGCTTCGCTCGTCAGATTCCAACAGACAGGCCAGCTCGCTTTGTTCATACACTGCGGAAAGTAATTTCGAATAATGATTCCTGCCTCCGTGTTTGTCGCAGAGGACAGTCACTACCGAATTTTGCTCCAAATCGTCAAGCAAATGTCGAACCAAGAGCATCGATGCAATTGAAAGAACGGTAGACTTGTTGCCATAGCTTTCGACTAGGCGGTTAAACGTTGAGGGCATCAACAAAACCCCAGCCAGCTTTTGGAAAACAACCGAAACCTGCCCGCAATCGACCAAAAAGTGGTTCCGCAAACGTTCAGCTCGCTTGTGGTCGTCGAGGCGAAACGGAACCGTTTTTTGGGGCTCGACATAAAACGAATCAAATAAATGACTGCCACTCACGATTTTCGAGTTGGATTCTTCAAACAACATGCCCTGGCTAAAAACTCTCTCTGCGGCCGGGAAATCAATTTCGGGAAACAATGACGCATATTGTTTCCAGCTCGGTGGTTCTGCAGTCGCTTCCCAGCATTCGACAAACGGCACAACGTTGTCACCGAGCCGCCCAAGGCCTTTTCCAGCCATGATTTTTTTAGAGTCGGCAACACAAATCTTATCCTTATGCGTGGCGGAATCAGATATGGATTTTTTTAGGAGGGCATACAAATTGTTAGTCGCATTGGGAACCTGAAAACGACATCCACCAATTACGAGTGGACCAAGATTCGGTCCGTAACCCGCTTCGTCGATTCCAATGATGTGCATGAAATTAAGCTACTCAATTCGAGCGTGTGTGGATCCTAGGCGAGTTGGTTACTCGTTCGTCTGGCCAATTCGGCGATGGCAACTAGAAATGCTTCGATCTCATCCTTCGTTGTAAATACGCCTGGGGAAACCCTCACTGCTCCATCGCTACCGGTGCCAATCGTTTGGTGCATCATCGGTGCGCAGTGCACGCCACCGCGCGTCGCGATCCCATACTCTTCATCAAGTGAACTGGAAACTGCGCGAGGATGTATGCCGCTCAAATTGAATAGCACAACAGGTGTGCGGTTTTTAGTGTCTTTACGGCCATAGACGGTGATGCCTTCGATTCGCGAGAGTCCATCGAGCAAGTGCTGAGTCAACGACATTTCGTGTTCGTGCGCCGCCTTGGATATTTCTCCATCGTATTCCGTCATTGCTGCCAACAAGCCAGCAAAGCCGACCGCATTTGGTGTGCCCGCCTCCAATGCGTCGGGCAACACGTTTGGCATTTCCAAGCCCGGTGCGACAGCTCCTGTACCTCCTCGCCGTTCGCAAAAAATCCGCGCATGATCGCCGACATCTGGAAACGCTCTCACTCCGACATATAATGCTCCCGTGCCCGTCGGTCCCTTAAGAGCCTTATGTCCTGCGATGGAAAGCAAGTCAATATCGAGATCTTGCACATCGATGGCGATGTGACCGATCGTTTGCGCTGCATCCAACAGCACCAACACCTCCGGCGAAATTTTACGAATGGCACATACGATATCTTTTACCGGTTGAATGGTGCCAAGCACATTCGATGAATGCGAAATGGCAAACATCAACGTATCTGCGCGGGTTACTGATACGACATTCTCAACATGCACAAGACCTTCCTTATCACAAGGAACAATGTCGAGATCAATTTGTTTATTCGTCGCGTAACAATGCAGCGTCCGCAATACCGCATTGTGTTCGATCGCAGTCGTCACGATATGCGGTCGCGGACATTCACCGTTACTATTTGCAAATTCGCGACTGAACGCCCGTATCACTCCGTGGATGGCCATATTAACCGAATCGGTACAACCATGCGTTAATACCACTCGCTTGCTATCGGGCGAATGAATTAACTCTGCGAGAGCCTTGCGAGCCGACTCCACAACGCTCACAGCCTCTCGGGCCAAAAAGTGACCGCCCCGACCTGGATTACCAGCTTTATGGGTCAGAAAATCAACCATCGCTTCGCCAACGCACGCGGGTTTGGGCCAACTCGTAGCGCCATTATCCAGGTATATAATCCGTCTCTTCATGACACGCCCAACTCGGAAAAGCAACAGTTTACACAAGTTTGGAACAATTCTCAAATTGAACACAATTGCCAGGAGGTTTTTGGTGGCTATTAGGCGTTCTTAAAAACATCCGTGAACAAATTGATGTCGACGAAATTCAAACGCCGACTAAACTATTTCAACGGTGCCAATTGCCAGAACTGCGGGGCAATTTTGCTACCGGAGACGAGTTGCTACCCAGCCTTTAAGATCTTCGATTTACAAGCGTTTTTCGAAAACATTTTTTATGTTCGCCCTTCGATATTTACCGCTCATCCCCGTCCTGTTGTTTGGACTAGAACAATCGTTCCTGTGCCAGTTTTCCTTCGCAACAGCACCTCAGATTTACACGTTGACGGATAACGCATCGACCCAAAAAGCCAATTCAGTTTCCCAAGAGATTCGCATCCCAGGGGAATTCGAACGGCAGCGTTCCATTGTATTCAGCGTCAGTGATTGGCAACCACACCATGCTTATGTCTTGACGCAGCTTGTTGAAAAGACCCTGGGGCATATCGATGTTTTAATATTGCACAACGATTTGGCTCAGCAAAAAATGGTTATCGAATGGTTGAGGAAGGCTAAGGTACCAACTAGCCACGTTTCGTTTCGCGAGTTGAACCTCGATACTATTTGGCTACGAGATTTTTCGCCCGTCCTTGCAGAGTCCGCTTCGAAACCAATTGCTATCGACTTTAATTACGTCGGTGGTCAACGTCCCAAAGACGAAAAAATGCCGCATCGGTGGAGTGAATTGACGGACTGTCAACTCCTGGAGGTTCCCTGGACATTACAGGGGGGAAATTTCTTGACCAATGGCAGGCATCTAGCTTTGACCACACAGAGGATCTTCAAAGACAATTTTATCCAGTTCCAAAATCCGTTGCCAAACACAGATATCGAAGTTGAACGCAGGAAGATCGTCACTGATGTGTTACAAACAAACTGCAATATCCAAGAGCTCGTCGTTCTCGAACCTTTGGAATCAGAGGCCACCTAGCATGTCGATATGTTTGCATCGTTTTTAGCGGTGGATGAAATTGTAATTGCGGCACTCGACCCAGCTCGTGATCCGGTGAATGCTGCGATTCTAAATCGAAATGCCAATTTACTTGCTAATGTCAAGGTCGATGGCAAACCGCTCAAGGTCCACCGCTTGATGTTGCCGCCTCGCAATAATAAATCATGGAGCGCTTTCTCCAACATTATTATCGCTAACGACGTGATCTTAATGCCGATCTACGACACGGATCCAAAGCAGATGGTCGAAGCTGGCGTGGCAATGCTCAAAAAAGTGCGGCCAGAATGCACGGTCGAAACCATTGACATTTCGACGTTCCGCGAATTGCAAGGCGAATTGCATTGCCTCTCGATGCACATTCCTGCCTTCGCTCCAATGCCGAAGGGAATGACCTCGTTTGAAGCGGCAGGCAAAGCTGGACATTAGCGGCGCTTGGCCGGCCCAATCTAGCGTCCCTTGAACGCAATCGATTACCCGTTATCATTCCCGTTTTGGATCGGTAACTACCCTGCATCGACACGCCGTCAATTTTCTCGATAATGGATCATTGAACGAAATGGCATTCATTGGTTTTGAGTAGGAAAACCCCCTATGTCCAGCAGAGTTGAAATTGGTTTGGAAGAACAAATTATCAAAGCGAGGGCTCGTCTCGATGAACATGCTGTTGAGATTGTCCAATGGCACTTTCACGAATCGACGGGTTGTCCCTTTTGGCTTGAAAAGAAGTCTTCCTTTAATTTCGACCCACTACGCGATATCAAATGCTACGACGACCTCCAAAAATTCCCAATGTTTGAAGACGACTGGTTGCGTGGCGGCCCGATTGAGCGTTGGCGTCCTAAGGCCTTTGCTGACAAACCAACTTACGTTTTTGAAACGGGCGGCACAACAGGCATCCCTAAAAGCAGGATGGTGATCGAGGACCATTGGACTGATTATGAGTTGTTTAGCGATACGTTGCCCGATCAATATTTCCCGCTCGACTCCAATTGGTTGATGTTGGGACCGAGTGGACCAAGGCGATTGAGATTGGCGGTCGAACATCTTTGCCAGTTCCGAGGCGGCATCTGTTTTTGCATTGACTTGGACCCTCGTTGGGTTGTCAAACTGATCAAAAAAGGCTGGATGGAACATCTCGAAGAATACAAAAAACATTGCATAGATCAAGCGATAACCATTCTGACGGCTGGCCATTCAATCAAGTGTATGTTCGCGACTCCCAAGCTGTTGGACTCTCTCTGCTTAGAGTTGGAAGAACGTGGGACATCGCTTAAGGAACTTGGTGTAACTGGGATTTTTTCTGGCGGTACCGAATTCACTCCGCAATGGACTAAGTATTGCGTCGAAGAACTGCTCGGCGGACCACCTGAGGAAAGCGGTATCTACATGACACCAACCTACGGCAATACGCTTATGGGCCTGGCATGCAGTAAACCCATCAACTCGAAAGATAAGTACAAAATCTCTTACTACGCCCCTCAGCCTCGCGCAGTGACGGAGGTCGTTTCGTTTGACGATCCATTAGTTTCTGTCGCGGTTGGCGAAACAGGGCGTGTCAAACTTACGACTTTGACGAAGGAGTTCTTTGTCCCCGGGTTCTTGGAACGAGACGAAGGTGAACTTGAAGCCCCCTTTGAACGATACCCGTGGTACGGAGTCAGCGGCGTGCGTCCTTTTCACAAACTGGCTGGTTCTACGACGGTTGGTGTCTATTAAAAACTGGCAACGAAGTCAAAGCCACCTAAAAACGAGACATTTGGATCGAAAACCGGGACTTGTTTTCGAAATGATTCTTCATTTGTGCCGGACGGCAGTATTGTGGATTCCACTTGAATAGACTTGCGTCTAAAATGGAACCGAATCATTGAGGCTCATCGTTAAATTCATATTTTGCTTTCTGGCATTTCGCATTCGCAGTTCAACCGAGCGAAAAAATCGGTATTGAAATGAGGGTGCGTTGCTAGGGATCTTCCAAAATCGAATTTGATTTTCACAGCAAGTGAACCAAGTGAGCTAAAAAGTGGAAAACACGACAATCGGTCCGTTTCAGATTCTCGAGAAGTTGGGAACGACGCGCCGTCAAAAAGTCTATCGCGCGGTGCAAACTCAATTGGGTCGCGAGGTTGCGTTAAAGTTTCTGAGCATCCCACCCAACTTCGATCGAAAGTTGGCTCTCGAGAAACTCAATCATGAGTTTCAGATATTAAAGTCAATACGACACCCGAACCTCGTTCGCTCATTCGGTGCTGGAATCGAAGGCGAACATATTTTTTGGGCGACAGAGCTCATTGACGGAGAATCGCTGGCTTCGATTTTGTCTCGGCGCGGCCGCATTGCAGCAGATCAGGTCACGGAATACGCACGCCAGGTCGCTCTGTGTTTGGAGTACCTACATTCGCAAAATCTCGTCCACAGCAAATTGACGCCTGACAAATTGTTGATTGCTCGTGACGATACGCTTCATGTCGCCGACCTTCGGCTCAATCGTTCGAAGAAGCGTCGTTGGGATAGCGTGCGGCATCGAGACGCCGAACTAGCCGCCTATCTTGCTCCTGAACAATTGACTGGCTATGCCACAAATAAATCGGATCTTTATTCGCTGGGTACGATCATGTATGAAATGTTAACAGGCCATTTGCCGTTCCCGCCTGACAACATTGCTCGGATGACGAGACGTAAGCTTGAAGACTCGGTCGAATCTGTCGCGACACAAATTCTCACATGCCCCATTTGGCTGGACAAATTAGTGATGCAAATGATTGAACCAGCCGCTCGGAAACGTCCACATTCGGCACAGTCCGTACGCATGGCCCTGGAAGAAATTGCAAAAATCGACGCTACGCAACGCTCGGCAGTCGATGCAATGTCGGGGGGCTTCAATCCACTTCACTTAAACGTTGACAAAACAGAAGCTCGCCAGTTGATGAAAAAGTCAAAAGGGACAAAGCAAAAACGCTCTTTTAACTGGCTGGAATTTTTTGCTCTGGCCGGATCAAGTATCGCTTTGATTACAGTGATCATCATTTTTGCTTGGCCGCCATCCTCAACGGTCTTGATGGCAAAAGCTCAAGGGCTTGTTGAGTCGAAGGATCCCGCAAATTGGTCGGAGGCGCGCCAAGTATTAAGTACTCTTCGAAATCGTTCGCTTTCGGAATCGGATCGCGAACATGCTGAGCAATTGTATACGCAGGCACAGCGTTTGACTTTGGTTCATCAAGCCGACCGAGGAATTCAAAATGGTCTACAATCGGAAAATGTTCAAGCATTTGTTGAAGCCTATTCGCTTGAGAAATCTAAACACTACGCCTCAGCCTACAAACAGTATCAGCGACTATCCAACAAACTTGTTAATACCAATGAAGAGGTCTTCGTATTGAACGAGGCACTCGCAGGCGCTGTACGATTGGAGCAATTGAAAACCCTTCCGGAAGGAATCGATGGAATCAAACGTTGGCTCGAAAACAAACACGATTCCCTTGCTTCAAAAGATTTTGCAGGTGACCAGAAAATACTAAAAGCTCTATTCGAGCGACTTGGTGGCGATCCAGATTTCGACGACTTGAGAGAAAGCGCCGTTTCGCTCGTTGACGAATGGGAAAAATCAAAGGACGAATACTTGGACGAGGAATAAAGCTAATATGTAAAGTATCGAGGATAAAAAACTACGATTCGACTTTATCGGTGCAGGCGAATAAATTGCCAACCGGAAATCCAAAACAATGTCCCGAACGGCTTGCACCAACGGCATTTAGCCACCACTTCGCTGCGATCATTATTCGAGACTCGATAGATAGCAAGTTGCGCGGCGGTATCTTCGAAAACGTTTTCTTCCGAAATTAATGCAATTCCAACGGGGGAAATATTTTTACTGAAACTTTGAAACGACTTCGAACCGTCGAGCAAATGCACGCTGACCGGGCAACAAAACGGGTCTCGATGCGTGGACCTCAACTCGTTTTCGAAGATGTTGTTTTCTTTGATCAGAATTGCAATGAGACCGGCGATTTCCGGATTTGGCGATGATTGAAATTGATGTTTCATATTGCCTACGCTTGAAAAGTAACAGAAAAACATGCGCTGAAAATAGCAAGATTAGGCTGGTGGCGGCCTGACTACGACCCACAAGGCTTCGCCATCTGAAACATAGGTCAGAAAAAAACTGACGAGAAACAAATCTTGATTTTTTGATTGATTTTTCGTTGTCCAACCGAGAGGCTGATGTGACACAATATCGGCGCACCCGCTTGTTGAGGGGCTGGTTTCGACTTACCATCTTTAGACGAGTATTTTGACCAAAACCCTTAAAAAAACTGGCAAAAGTCCAGGTGCCGTGCGTGTCGTCTCCGACGTCTGAATTCGCTCTACTCTTCTGGAGGTCGCGAATTTACAACCCAGAATATTACTGCTGGCATTCCCCGATTTTCGGAATTGCATCAGCTATTTCCAATTTTGGCTGACGTATCCGTGCACAAATCAAATTTGAAATTGTAAAGTTTTCAGAATCCAGTTTTTTTGCGACGACAGGTTAATACTCGCGATAAGTTGAGCAAATTATTCAACTTCCTAAGTAACATATCCAAAACGGATTTCAAGCAATACGGAATTCAAGATGATCATTTTCGTCCCGAATGAACACTCTGAGGCTGAGTCGCGAGTTTCTGCGACTCCCATGTCTGTAAAGAAACTGATCAAGTTGGGATATGACGTCACGATTGAATCGCAGTGTGGCCAGGCGGCATCGTTTACGGACACGGCGTTTGCGAACGCTGGTGCGCGAATCGTCGATCAAAGTACCGGTTGGTCGTCTGCTGATATTGTCGCCAAAGTTACACCGCCGAATTCGAATGATGTCGCACGTATGAAGCCCCATAGCGTGCTTGTCGGATTCGTTTGGCCGGCCAAAAACTCAGAAATCGTTGGAGCGTTAGCCGCGAAAAATATCTCAGCGCTTGCGATGGACTGTGTACCGAGGATTTCGCGCGCTCAAAAACTGGACGCTTTGAGTTCGATGGCGAACATTGCGGGCTATCGCGCGGTTGTCGAATCAGCCAATGCATTTGGGAGTTTTTTCACGGGACAAATCACGGCGGCAGGCAAAGTCCCTCCTGCCAAGGTAATGGTGATTGGTGCTGGTGTTGCAGGCCTTTCGGCAATTGGTACAGCACGCAGTCTCGGTGCCATCGTTCGCGCCTTCGACACCCGTCCAGCCGTCAAAGACCAAGTCAAAAGCATGGGAGCCGAGTTCCTAGAACTAATCGTTCCCGACGACGAAGGCGGCGAAGGAACGGGCGGCTACGCCAAGGAAATGAGCCCGGCATTTATCAAGGCCGAAATGGAGCTTTTCGCACAACAAGCGCGCGAGGTCGACATTATCATCACCACAGCGTTAATTCCTGGAAAACCCGCGCCGAAGTTAATCACGGCTGAAATGGTTCACTCCATGAAGTGCGGCAGCGTCATTGTCGACCTCGCCGCAGAGCAAGGCGGCAACTGTGAGTTGACTCAACCCGGCAAAAAGTACACGACCGATAACGGTGTAACAATTATTGGCTATTCCGATTTGCCGAGCCGTTTACCGACACAGAGCTCAACGCTTTACGCCAACAACATAGTGAACTTGTTGACGGATTTGACGCCCAACAAGGATGGACTGATTGCTTTTAATATGGAAGATCAGGTTGTGCGAGGCACACTTGTCACCCATGACGGCAAAGTCACTTGGCCACCTCCCGCAATTACTGCACCACCACCTCCCAAGCCCTCGTCAGCAAAAGCAATTGCAAAACCTAGCCAAGAGGTAAAAGCGGGTTGGATGTCGAATCCCGTTATTTCATTGTTGGTTTTCGTTTCCGTAATTGCCATTGTCTTTTTCGTAGGAAAGTTTCTACCTGCTGATTTCGTTTCCCACCTAACAGTTTTTGTGTTGGCGTGTTTTATCGGATGGCAAGTAGTTTGGAATGTTACTCCAGCGTTGCATACTCCTTTGATGAGTGTAACCAATGCAATCAGTGGGATTATCGTGATTGGTGGCATCATGCAAATGGGCCCAACCTGGTATTCCGTCCCTTCTCTCTTGGCCGCCCTCGCTGTCTTGATCGCGACGATCAATATCGCTGGCGGCTTCTTGGTTACACAACGCATGTTAAGCATGTTTCGAAAACAAGGATAATTCATGGGCTCACTTCCATATGTTTGGTGGCTAATGGCCGGCGTTTTTTTTATATTGAGCCTTGGAGGCTTAAGTCGCCATGAAACGAGTCGCCGCGGAAACCTGTTTGGAATCGTCGGCATGGTTTTGGCGATAGCCGCTGCGTTTTCACTGCGTTTGTCGGAACTCGATGGCGACGTCCAATCGTTTTCGCTGGGCGGGCTAAGCGTTCTGTTGGTTGCGATTGGCCTGGGGTCCATAATTGGAGCCGTACTCGCCAAGCGTGTAGAAATGACACAAATGCCGCAGTTGGTGGCAATCTTGCACAGCTTCGTTGGTCTTGCCGCCGTCTTAGTCGGCTTAAGTAATTTCATTTTGATGCCGACGGAAGCGTCGGTCGAACACCGAATACACTTACTTGAAACGGGTTTAGGGGTTTTTATTGG
>JAHEAM010000055.1:7311-12656 GCA_024642765.1 Planctomycetaceae bacterium | reverse complement strand
TCATTCGCGAATCATTCGTGTCAACGAGCGCATCGATCAAGATCAGCTTGTTGATTGGCTTTCAAAACATGGTTTCCATCGCACCACCGCAGTTGAAATGCCTGGCGAATTTTCGACTCGAGGTGGGATCATCGACATTTTTGCGCCCGATTGGTTGACGCCTGTTCGTATCGAGTTGTATGACGATGAAATCGAATCGTTACGCCAATTTGAATTGGCCTCTCAACGTAGCGTTGCCAATATCGGTCAAATTGAAATCACAGTTCTCTCGCCCGATTACAAGGATAAAGAAAGCCTTTTTCGATATCTAACTCACGATACCGTCGTCATTCAATTGGAGCCGCTCTTGCTTCGCGACGAGGCCGACGCGTATCTGCAACGCTCACAGCGCAATGACGAATTTTTTTGCTTAACTGAAGTACAAAAACACTGGGCAGCATTCCCTTTAGCGACGGCCGAACGCCTCTCGGCCGGACGACTGGACAATCATTTTTCATTGAAAGCTGAATCGGTTGGCGAATTCGGAGCGGACTTCGGCGAACTTCGCACCTCGATTGATTTGGCTGCCGCCGACGGATTGCTGCATCTGGTCGCACGTGTCGAAGGTGAACTGGAACGTGTGTTGGAGATTCTCGCCGCGACGAAAGCCGCCGTGGACGGGCGACTCAAGCTTTCCGTTGGTTGCGTTCACAGTGCCTTTCGCTTAAGAGGGCAGGGGCATGTTGTTGTGGGCTGCGATCAAATGTTTCGGCGTGGCGAATTGCGCCGCGCCAAGAAACGTCGAACACAAGGCAAAGTGATCGACAGTTTTCTCTCCCTTCGTGATGGCGATTTAATCGTTCACCTTGCGCATGGGATTGGTCGCTTCCGTGGCCTTGAAATGCTGAGCAAAGACGGACAGTTTACGGAACACCTGACCCTAGAATTTTTTGGCGGCACGCGAATCTTCGTGCCAGCGTCCAAGATCGACCTAGTCCAAAAGTATGTTGGCGGCACAAAGACGCGTCCCGTTCTCGCAAAAATTGGCGGTAAGACTTGGCTCAAGCACAAGCAGGAGGCCGAGGAGGCAGTCACTGACTTGGCCGCCGAAATGCTAGAAATGCAAGCCGCCAGAAATTCTCGCCCCGGTATCGTCTTCAATCGTGATACGACCTGGCAAATGGAATTCGAGCATGCCTTTCCATTTCGCGAAACGCCAGACCAAGTGACTGCCATTGAAGCAATCAAAACGGATATGGAAGTCTCACGTCCGATGGATCGCCTCTTGTGCGGTGACGTCGGTTTCGGCAAAACCGAGGTTGCCATGCGGGCAGCCTTCAAAGCCGTCGAAAGCGGTTACCAAGTCGCCGTGCTTGTGCCAACAACGGTCCTAGCAGAGCAACACTATCGTAGTTTTCGCGAACGCATGTCCGAGTTCCCTATCGACATTGGCAAGCTCAGTCGCTTCTCGACGACGGCTCAGCAAAAGGAAACGTTGCGAGGACTCAAGGCCGGCAAAATCGACGTCTGCATTGGCACCCATCGAATAGTTTCGAAAGACGTGAAGTTCAACAATTTGGGCTTGGTCGTGATCGATGAAGAACAACGCTTCGGCGTCGCCCACAAGGAACGACTCAAGGCCCTGCGTGCCTCAGTCGATGTCCTGACAATGTCCGCGACGCCCATTCCACGAACGTTGCATATGTCCCTAGTTGGCGTTCGCGATATTTCCAATTTGGAAACCCCTCCGGAAGAACGCACGGCTGTCGAGACGCGAGTCACCCGCTTTAATGACGAATTGATCCGGACCGCGATCGTTCGGGAACTGAACCGAGGCGGCCAAATATATTTTGTACACAACCGCGTGAATGACATCCATCATTTGAAAGAACGCATTCAATCAATAGTCCCAGAGGCATCAATAATTGTTGGCCACGGTCAGATGGACGACGAGGAACTTGAAACGGTCATGACGGATTTTGTTAAAGGCGAGTATGACGTTCTGCTGGCCACAACCATTATTGAAAGCGGCTTGGATATCCCAAACGCCAACACGATTTTTATTGACGAAGCGAATCGTTATGGCCTATCGGAACTGCATCAACTCCGCGGTCGCGTTGGTCGCTACAAACATCAGGCCTACTGCTACTTGCTCTTGCATCCCGAGAAGCCAATTACGCCAAACGCAGCGAAACGCCTTCAGGCCATCGAGACTTTTAGCGAAATGGGCGCCGGTTTTTCAATCGCCATGCGTGACCTTGAAATTCGTGGCGCGGGGAATTTACTCGGAAACGAACAAAGCGGGCATATCTCTGCAGTCGGTTATGAACTGTATTGCCAATTGCTTGAAACAGCAGTGCGAACACTGAAGAAGATGCCGGCAAGACTCTCGACCGATGTCGATATCGATCTCCCGATCGAAGCCTACCTGCCTGACGAATATGTCGGTACAGGCCGAAGCAAAATCGACCTTTATCGGCGACTGACCCGCTGTGAAACATTCGAGCAACTCTCTGCGATCGAAGCAGAAATGAAAGATCGCTTTGGCGAACCGCCACCGCCTGTTCAACGTTTGTTGACGCTGGCAGATGTTAAGCTAGAGGCCGCATTGTGGCAAATAGAAGGCGTGTTCTTGGAAGATAAATATTTGGGCTTTCGATTCCGCGACTTACCCCGTTTCCAGACGTTGGCTAATCGTCACAAGAACATTGTGCGAATCGTCGATGACCACAAGGCCTATGTGACACTTAAATCTGCGGCGACCGAGCCCACCAAACTGCTATCACTCGTGAAGTCGATATTGCGAACGCCCGGCTAATCTCCTAATTTCCCAAGTCGTTTCGGGAAACCAACTGGAATTCAACGGCCAAACCATGAATCGATTGATCAAAAGCTCCATTTTCGCCGTTTGCCTGTTGGCGATAGCAAGCAATGCTTGGGCACAAATCAAGACACCACCTGTTTCTGGTGATGCCTATCTTCAACCCGAACCAAAAGATTTTTTGGTCGGCGTGGATTCACCAACCGCTTCCGTAGATAAGCCCATATCGAAACACGAGAAAGCAAACGAAACCCCAAACGGAATCTCGTTTGAATCGACCCAAGTGATTGCGATTGTCGCTGGGGAACCGATTTTTTTAGGAGATATGTTGCCCGAAATCAATGCGACCTTGGAGCGTTTACTTGAAGGTGCACCGCCCGAGGTTAAAGAACGTGAAATGAAAAACGGCATGGCCTTCATTGTGCCCAAATTTATTCCGAAGTACGTCGACTCAAAATTGTTGTATCGGGACGCCGTAGAACAACTCCCAGACACCGCCAACCTCGAAAAAATTCTGGAGCAGGCCGCTAAAGATTTTGATGAAAAGGCGCTGCCTAAGATTCTTGAGAAATCAAAATTAAATTCACCGATCGAGTATGACGCACAATTGCGCTCACGTGGTTCATCACTTCGGAAAATGCGACAGGACTGGGCAAAAGAGCAGTTGACGGGCTACTTCGTCAACCAATCGTTGAAATATGACAAAGAAGTCACGCATGAAGAATTACTCAGTTACTACAACGCACACGAAGAGGATTACAAAGTCGAAGCACAGGTCCGCTGGGAAGAATTGATGATCCGTTTCGATCAATATAGCACTCGCGATGAAGCCCATAAAGCAATCGTCGAACTGGGCAACCGAGTTGTCTATGGTGCCAAATTTGAAGAAGTCGCCAAGACATCTTCGCATGGCCTTACGTCGAGTAAGGGTGGCCAATACGACTGGACAAAACGCGGCAGCCTTGTCGACAAGAAACTGGAAGACACGCTGTTCTCGATTCCCCTAAACGAACTCAGCGAAATGATTGAAACCAATCAAGGCGTGCATATCGTTCGAGTCGTCGAACGCAAACAGGACGGTAAAGTACCCTTTTCCGAAGCTCAAGCCAAAATCAAAGAAACAATTATCGAACAAAATCGCAATCAGGCCTACGAAACGCATATCAATCGCCTTCGTAAAGAAATCCCCTACGAAGTTCTTTGGGAAAAGGAATGACGAGTTGGGTTTGACGATTGATGATTCTGGAGTGATCCATTAAAACGTCGATCTGCGTAAAAATTCGACTGAAATCAAAAGTCATCAATTTGAAATCGAAATCCTCATGTCGTCGCTAGAAATCGTTCCCGTTCAGGGCAAACGCTTGCAAAAAGAATTTGTTCGGTTTCCGTGGAAACATTATGCGGGTGACCCCAATTGGATTCCACCCTTGATCATGAATCAAGAAGAGAATCTAAACTATCGCAAGAATCCTTTCTTCGAAAACGCTGAAATTCAAACATTCCTTGCCAAGCGAAATGGCGAGACCGTTGGGCGAATCGCTGCGATCATTGATCACGCGCACAATCGCCAACACAATGAGCTAAGAGGCATGTTTGGTTTTTTCGAATCGATCGACGACCAAACGGTTGCCAACGCCCTTCTGGACACCGTCCGTGACTGGCATCAACAACGCAACATTCAGTTACTACGTGGACCACTCAATCCAGCGTTGAATTATGAATGCGGATTACTTGTGGAAGGATTCCATTCGCCTCCGACGTTTATGATGACTTACAACAAAGAATTCTACGGTCGGTTGATCGAGAATTATGGTTTTGTGAAATCACAGGATCTGTATTCTTACCTAGGTCCATTCGAAAAACTGGGGACGTTAGACCCTAAGATCAAGAATATTGCTGAGGCCGCTCAAGAACGATTGGGACTGACAACGCGCCGCGCAAATCTTCGTTCCTTCGCAGAGGACTTGCGTAATTTTATGCGAATCTACAATCTTGCGTTGCCCGGAACTTGGGGTTTCGTGCCGCTTTCAGACAACGAGATCAAACATATCGGTTCGGGGCTAAAGTTTTTGATTGTGCCAGCTATGACTCGAATCGCCGAAAAGGACGGTAAAGCTGTTGCGGTAGTTTTCGGAGTTCTCGACTACAATCCTTTGATCAAAAAGATAAATGGCAGGCTGTTTCCGTTTGGCTTTATACGCTTGTTATTTGGCCGAAAACACATCAAACGTATTCGGTTGGTTAGCACCAATGTCTTGCCCGAATACCAACGGTGGGGCGTCGGTGTGATTCTTTTGAAAAACCTGCTTGGCGATATGTTGGAGTGGGGTATCGAAGAAGCCGAATTTAGCTGGGTACTCGAATCCAACACTCTTTCCAGGGGAACTCTGGAACGCGGCGGAGCCGTCCGCGACAAGACCTATCGTATTTACGATTACGAACCGTCATAATTTCCCCCGTGGGTTTACTCTTGAGCCAAGTGTTTCGGATCGCATGGTTTACGATCAGCCCGTCATGCCAGACCACGAAATTGAGAGTATTTTTT
>JAHEAM010000055.1:0-7301 GCA_024642765.1 Planctomycetaceae bacterium | reverse complement strand
TCCCCGATTGGGATCGGACTCGAAGCCTATTGGGATTCATTGATTGCCAAACAGTCTGGCGTGACTCGCGATTCGCGTTTCGAATCGTTCGACGTTCCCTGGTGCATGTCTGCTCGCATCGATGATTTCGATGGCAAAAAATATGTAAAGCCACGCAAGGCCATCAAGGTGATGTGCCGCGAAATTCAACTTGGCTATGTGGCCGCAACCATGGCTGTCGAACAAGCCTCCTCGCTCGTGTTACCAGAACACGATTTTGAACGCGATCGATTGGCAGTGGTTTTCGGCGCGGAAACCTTCCAGGGCGAGCCCGAAGAGTTGGCACGTGCGTTTCAGGCGGCCAACGCCAACGGTCCTGTCTCCACGACAAGTTGGGGACGAAACGCATTCAATCAAATTCAGCCCTTGTGGATGCTCAAGTACCTGCCCAACATGGCGGCTTCACATATTTCAATCGCTCTCGATGCCAGAGGCCCCAATAACACAATTTGCCAAGGCGACGTGTCGAGTGCGCTGGCGCTGATCGAAGGCGCCGATTTGATTCGTCGTGGTTGGGCGGACGCTGCCGTCGTTGGTGGAACAAGCTCAAGAATTTCTCCCGTAAGCATGGTGTATCGCGGATCAAAAAACTTGAACCAACGATTCGACGCGCCCGAACAAGCGATGAAACCTTTCGATTCATCACGCGACGGTTATGTCCATGCTGAAGGTGCGGCCGCGTTAGTCCTTGAGGCATCAAGGTCAGCAACGTTTCATGCTTCGCGTTCGCAAGCAAGATTGACAGGTTGGTCTCGCGGGTTCTGCGATTTTGCTTCAGATGATTTTTCTGACGCGATTGCGGCCGTCTCAAGATCGGCGATGGATCAAGCCGGAATTTCAATCTCGCAACTTGGGCATATCCATGCATCCGGATTCAGTTGCCAACGGCACGACCAGTTGGAGTCTAATGCGATCGCAATGCTTTCGCGAACATGTCCTGTCATCGCCACCAAGAGTAACATGGGCAACCCCGGCCCCAGCGCATCTGTTTTAGAAATCGTTGCGTCTATTTTGGCGCTCAATCACCAATGCTTGCCAGCTGTCTACGGCTTTAGCCGCCCCGACGATGGTATGGACATTAATGTCATTCAATCCACAACCTCAGCCCCCATCCGCTCCTTCCTCAAAATTGCATTCGCCGACTCTGGCCAAATTGCGGCGTTGGTTTTTGAAAAATAATATCGCCCAATCGTTATCGCACGAGCCCCCTTATTGCAGCGCCAAATACCGTCAAAACCAACTGCCATGCTAGCAAGAATTTGTTACGGTTTTTCTATTTGGCTGATTTATTAGCCAAAAGTAGATCGCCAGTGAATTCGAAATGTTTGCGGATCGTGACGGTTAATCGCCGATAACCTTCTGAGATCTTAATTTTTGAGGATTGCTAACGAAGCGCAATAATCTCAATAAGGCCGACCCGATTCTTTGAGGATATGCTATGGAACGACGAAAATTCCTGGGGACAATTGCGGCATTTTCAGCTGGAACTTTCATATCCGGGCGACTTTACGGTCAACCTCTTGCGAAATCCGAATGGTATGCCGAAACGTTTCAAACACTTGGACATGCGCCGAAATTTCGCGCGCCCGTTGTCACTGGCGTCGCCATTAATTCGTCCCAATCCCAAATAGCGGTCGTCGGTGACGACCATTACGTCTCAATACTCGATTTGAAATCGCGTACATTTACGCAAGAACTCAGGGCCCATACCGACTGGGTTCGTGTCGCTCGCTTCTCACCTAATGGATCATCTCTTGTCACCGCGGGCAATGACCGCCGCGCGATACTCTGGAACACACAGGACTGGACGAAGCCAACTGAATTCGCACAACAAAGGGACGCGCTGATCAATTGCGCCTTCACGCCCGATTCAAAACAAATCACGTTCGTCGGATTTGATGGGGTCTTGCGGACATATTCCACAGAATCGTTTGAACTTCTGCGGCAATTGAATTGCCCTTGTGAGGATATGAGGACAGTTGCCTACTCGCACGATGGCAAATTGCTGGCAGCAGCGGGTCGCTGTGGCACAATTCGCATTTGGGACGCCACCAATGGCCAGATTGCCACTGACATTACAGCTCATCGTCAACGCGTGCGTTCTGTAGAATTCGATTCGAAAAACAACATCATCAGTTGCAGCGAAGATCAATTTGTTCGTCAGTTCGACTCACAAAATGGCTCCCTGAAACTTGAACTGCCGCGGTTTGCATCCAAGCTATTTGCCGTTGAGCTGATCAGTGATCAATTGCTCGCGACCTCCGGCAGTGACAACAAAATCACGCTTTGGAACCTCGAAAGCCAAACCAAAACCGAAACACTCGAGGGACATACAGGAACAGTTTCTTGTCTTTGTTCCTCACCGACGATTCTTGTCTCCGGAAGCTACGACACGCAAGTACGTGTTTGGCATCGTTCCAGCGAAACGGGAAACGTCGAACGGCATACACAAAACCAAGATGGGTGGAGCCTCAAGCTCAAATAGGATTTGCGCCGCGACTGAAGAAATGGAATTCAACAAACCTGCTGGGTTTGCTCAACAACTGAGTGACCTTGGCAGTTCTTGATCAAGGAGGACTGAGAGTTGGGATTTGCAAAACGTTTATCGAGCTGGGCCTTTGGCCGACCAAGTCAAAATAATACAAACAAATCCGATTCGGTCGTGCGCCGATGTCACTTTGAAATTATGGAGCCGCGCCGCGTCTTGTCCGCCGATCCAGTCGTTGTTGGTGTGACATACCTCGAAGGTGACTTGGGTGCAGACTCAACCCCTGACCATTTTGAAGTCACATTTCAAGGCGGTTCGCCGACAACGCAGTTGACTTCGTTCACCATCAGCGGCGACAAGGACCTCTCAGGTACACTCTCAGATGGCGATATGTTCTTCGACTTTGCGCCAGGCGGCCCCGGAGCTGGCCAATCACACCCATTTATCTTCGATGCCGCCGCAAGTCGCGGCGTTACTGCGGCTGAAATTGAATACGTTCGAATGGGTACGGATGGATTGTCATTAACTGTTGGCATTCGAAATTTTGAAGCCGGTGATAAACTCGCTTTCACAATTGACGTCGATGAAATCGAAGGATTGCGAACGGACAAAATCGCGTCCGGCGTTGAATTCGAAGGTTCCCAGTTTTCGACTACGTTTGTCGATCAGCACTACACATTTCGAAGCTTAGATATTTCTGCCATCGCCCGTGTTGACAATCAATTCAATCAAGAACAACATTCTGGCATCTTCTACGATTACTACGATGAGTTGATTGCCGAAGGTGGCCGAATCGCGGGGCAAGATTTGGACGTTCGCGGGAACGAGGACTTCAATCAAGGCGACCGATCGACCGGCTCCATCGACGTTTTCGAATTGATTCCAAAACCAGTCACAATTTCCGGCACCGTCTACCATGACGAGAACTTGAATTGTGAATTGGATGCTGACGAAAACGGCATTGCCAATGTCACGTTGAATCTGCAGAAACTTAACACTCAAAACGGTCGCTACGAACAGGTCGCTTCAACTCAAACTAATGCAGTTGGCGATTATGAATTCGGAACCAACCTCAACCTGCTGCCAGGTACCTATCGCGTCGTGGAAGTCCAACCAGCTGGATTTCTCGATGTTTCGGCCAGTTACGGAACCGTAGAAGGCGTTTCGATTGGCTCGGTAGCAGAGAATGCCCAAGGCGACAAGAACGTTCTGACAGACATTGTGATTCCACTTGGTGGCAATGAAGCTATTAATTATGACTTTAAAGAAGTTCGCCCAGCCTCCATCGCCGGTACCGTTTGGCATGATCGCAATGACAACGGCCGTATTGACTCCAGCGAAGAGGGTATCGCCAACGTCGAAATTCAAGTGACACGCGTAAGCGCGAAAGACACTTCGATCGCGGATCCTTTTGCAGACTCGGCGCCGATCTTCCTACGGACTGACGCCAACGGTCATTACTCCGTGACAGGTCTTCCTCCTGGCATCTATGCAGTTGTCGAAATCAACAACTATCCGCCAAATGCCAATCCGTTGGCACCCTACATCGACGGCAAAGACTCAGTAGGAAATGTACGCGGTGAAACAATCGGTACCGGCTTGAACGATCGCGTCAACCAAATCACTTTATGTGCGGGTGATGCTGGTGTTGAGTATAACTTTGGCGAACTAAAACCTTCGTCAATTAACGGTTATGTCAGTGTCTCGACTCCAGACGGAAACTGCGTCGATCCTGCTGCTCCTGGTCACGAAGGTATTGCCGGCGTGACCATGCGTCTGCTCGATTCAAACGGTGCGATTGTCGCAACAACCACTACAAACAATGACGGTTTCTACGAATTCACTGGCCTGCGCAACGGCACCTACTCAGTTGTCGAAGTTCAACCAAACGCCTACTTGGACGGCGCAGAAACTGTCGGTACGATCAACGGCGCAAGCGTTGGCCAAGCAACTCAAAACGATCGCTTTCAAGGCATTACTCTCGGTAGCGGCCAAGCCGGCGTGATGTACAACTTCTGTGAGCACATTCCTGCCGAAATCTGCGGAACGGTTTGGCACGACCGTAATGACGACGGTGTCAACGATTCTGGTGAACAAAAAATTGGTGGAGTTGTGATTCAACTATTCAATGCGTCGGGGAACAAAATTGCGGAGACTCGAACCGCAGCAGACGGCAAGTATTGTTTCAAAAACCTTTACGCGGGAACTTACACTGTAAAGGAAATTCAACCTGCAGGTTTCGCAGACGGCAAGGATTCCTTGGGTTCCGTCGGCGGAATCAAGGTCGGCGACATGGTCAACGACCAGTTCAAGAACATCACTATTAAAGGCGGCGACCAAGGCACGAATTACGACTTCGGTGAGATTCGTTTAGCCTCGATTGCCGGTATGGTTTATTCAGATATCAATGGCAACTGCGTTTACGAAGCGGGCATTGGCGACAAACCGATCGCCAACGTCACGATTTTGTTGCTCGACAGCACGGGTGCCGAGATCGACAGGACGTCTACCGACGCAGATGGAAACTATATTTTCGAAGGTTTGCGACCAGGCACCTACAGTGTTCGCGAATTGACTCCAACCGGATACTTGGACGGCGGTGAGTTCGCTGGCAAAATCGGAACGGTTACTGTCGGCAGCGTTACGAATGACCAAATCAGTGGCATTCAATTGTTGTCCGGTGACGGTGCGACAAAATACGACTTCTGTGAACACCCGCCAGCGCAAATTTCCGGCTATGTATTTCTAGATTACAACGGCGACTGCGTGTTTGACAGTGGCACCAACGAGCAAATGCTCTCGGGCATCAAGATAGATTTGTTGGACGCGAACGGAAATCTCCTTGAAACGACGACGACGAACTCAGCCGGATTCTACAAGTTTGACGGATTGATGCCAGGCAAATATTCCATTCGCGAACAACAGCCAACTGAGTACTTCGACCTAGGAGCCAAAACGGGAACGGACACAAACGGTGGAGTCGCTAATGGCGAAACGACTGTTAAGAATTTAATCAAGAGTATCGATGTCCAAGGCGGACAACGCCTCGTGAACTACAACTTCTGCGAATGTCCTGGCTCAGAAATCCAAGGCCGCGTTTGGCAAGATGGTCCAGCGTTTGTTACCGAAGGCGGCGTGTTGCCAAGCAACTATCGATCGCAACGCGATGGGATATTCAATGCGGGCGATACGCCCATCGCTGGAGTGACACTTCGATTGTACTATTACATCGACCCAACATCCGGCAACCTTTTTCCACGAGCGGTGACACTCGCAGATGTGTTGCCTGGCCATTACAACTTGGGTACCAATTCAACGACACGCATCACGGTCGTGACCGACGCGAACGGCAACTATTCATTCACAGGAATCAAAGCCGGAAACTACATCGTCGTGCAAGAACAACCCAACGGTTACATTGACGCAAACGATGTTGTGGGTTCAACGACTGGTTTCTCGTACAACTCGCAAACAGAAGCCTTCACAGCTTTGTCTGCGGTTCTCGAAACATTCTCTGTCCGACAAGTCATGGACTCGGTTGTCAACATTGCGGTTACGCCGGGTGGAATCTCCGTTCAAAACAATTTCACAGAGGTTGTCGTCGAAGCACTTCCGACGACGCCGCGGATTCCGTTCCTTCCACCAATAACGCCTCAATTACCACCTTCAACCCCGACTCCGCCATCGTCTCCCGGCGCCTTCTATGGTGGATTGGCTGGCTCACAGCCCGGCATTTACACACGGTTTATCGGCACGTCACGCGGAGCGGCATTCCAGATGGAAGCCTCAGGTGGCGAGCCGTTTTCTTGGCATTTGAGCGTTGTGAATGCAGGTCAACCACGAGCTGCTGGTGAAGCCGACCCTAATCAACCGCAATGGCTGCAAGCCGCTTTTCTGAACGCAAACGATTGGACGCGTTTTGATATGACGAAGGCTGGTTGGTCATTTGCTAACCGACTCGGTGACAACATCGAAGAACTAGATGAGACAAGCGTTTTCGGTACCTTCGATGGCACACCGCTCGCTGGCGATTTCGACGGCGATGGCTTGGATGAAGTCGCCGTTTACCAAGACGGCTACTGGATGATTGACCTGAATCACAATGGTGCCTGGGATCAATACGACTTGTTGGCCCGCCTCGGTGACACAGAAGATAGCCCAGTCGTTGGCGATTGGGATGGCGACGGCAAAGACGACATTGGGATATACGGCCCGATATGGGAAATGGACCCAGACGCGATCAATCGAGAACCAGGTCTGCCCAACCCTGACAACCGTCCTGATACCAAAGCCAAAAACATCCCACCCAACGGCGGTGACGGGACTAGCGGTGCCCGCGTTATGAAGCTAACTGCCTATGGTAAACAACGAGCTGACGTGATCGACCACGTATTTGGAACGGACAACCATCGGCTCGTTCCTGTCACCGGCGACTGGAATGGTAACGGAATTCGTTCAATCGGAACTTTTGCATCGGGTAGTTGGCGAATGGACGTCAATGGCGATGGTCAATTCGACAACCAGGATTCCTATGCGACCTATGGTCGCGAAGGTGATATTCCGTTGGTTGGTGACTTCGACGGTGACGGAGTCGAGCAAATTGCCGTCTACCGCGCTGGAACTTGGATCATTGACAGCAACGACAATAAGATTATGGACGACAGCGACCAACAAATTCGGTATGGCGACTCAAATGCGAAGCCTGTTGTCGGAGACTGGAATGGCGATGGCGTCGATGACATAGGCATCTACCGATCTGGCCAAACCCAAGTTG
>JAHEAM010000478.1 GCA_024642765.1 Planctomycetaceae bacterium | reverse complement strand
CCTTGCGGACGCCGCTCGCGAAGCCGGTCTGGAATTCTAAAAGAAGCTTTTTTCGGGAATAAATAAAGTGTCGAGCGAAAGTCAAAATCAAACGATCGAACGAACCGTCAAAATCAAACGCTGTGCTGCGGTTGTTAAGGGCGGACGCCGCTTCAGTTTCGCAGCAATGGTTGTCGCTGGCGACGGAAAAGGAAAAGTTGGCTGGGGTTACGGCAAGGCAAACGAGGTTCCGCCTTGTGTTGACAAAGCCACTAAACAAGCCATGCGGACTTTGGTTGAGGTATCCATTGTCGACGGTACAATTCCGCATACAGTGACGGGAACTTGTGGTGCGGCGCTGGTCAAATTGGTTCCTGCGGGTCCTGGTACCGGTGTGATCGCCGGTTCCGCTGTCCGCGCCGTTTGTGAAGCAGCTGGCATTAAAAACATTTTGACTAAAAGCTTTGGTAGCTCAAATCCTGTGACGTTGGTCAAAGCTACGATCGCCGCTCTCCAAGATCTTAGAACCAAAGACGATATCAAACGTCTACGAGGTGTTGAACTATGAAAATCCATGACGTAAACCAAGACATCGAAGCCTACAAATACCGCAAACGCATCGGTCGCGGAACCGGTAGCGGATTCGGTAAGACTGCTGGCCGTGGTCACAAAGGGCACTACGCTCACAATGGCAAACAAAGCCTCGTGTTTACCGGCGGGCAAATGCCGCTATATCGACGATTGCCAAAACGTGGTTTCAATAACAAATTCGCCCTGAAGATTGGGGAAGTGAATTTGCGAGAACTCGAAGCCAACTTTGAAAACGGTGACGAGGTCAATCCAGAAACATTACGTGCCAAACATCTTGCAAACTACGGCTACGACGTTTTGAAAGTGCTTGGCGAAGGCGAGCTGACTAAGAAATTAAAGATCTCAGCTCATCGTTTTTCGGCTTCTGCTCGCGAGAAGATTGAAAAGGCTGGGGGTGAAATTACTGAACTACCAGGTATCAAGCCAGTTGTTAAAAACAAAATGCGCTCGGCAACTCGCAAGAAATAGTTGGGTCCGCCGAACGGCTTCGATCCCTGTCGCAGAAAACGCTGACATGAAATTCAACGAGGTACCTTTTGAATCATCGAGAGGTACCTCGATTCGTATATTGAATCGCCGAGTTGGGATTGCCCACAATGACCTTTTGGGTGAAACTATTGGCTCAAGAATTTGGATGCAGGTGCGAGATCCCTGCCTCTCACGGAAGCGATAACATTCGAGCTTCGGCGAACTTGAAATCCGTTTAAAGGTAACGAAACGATGTTGGAAAAAATCCGAGTCATATTCACGATTCCCGAGTTACGTCGCAAAATTTTGTTGACGCTATTCTTGTTGGCTGTTTATCGCGTCGGTTGGCAAATTCCCTTGCCCGTCATCGACCACCAAGCCGTCTCCGATTATGCCAGTAACGCAGGTGGCACGTTTGGTGCGTTTCTTCAAAAAGTGTCTGTGTTTAGCGCCAGTCGCTTGAACCAAGTTACAATCTTCGGCTTGGGGATTATGCCGTACATTACGGCCTCGATCATTTTGCAATTGATGGGTTCGGTTTACAAACCGCTCGAGGAATTGCGAAAAGAAGGCGAGGCCGGTCGCAAAAAAATCAACGAATACACGCGTTATTTGACAGTTGTCTTGTGCTTGATCCAAAGTACCGCGTTTTTGTGGTACGTCGTGATGAACGACGCGGCTAATGGAGCTCCAGGTGCCGGGAATATGACCGACGCACTTTTTGAGAATCCTGAAACGGGCAAGCTCTTGCTCTCTTGGCAATTCGCTTCGGTACTCATCATGACATGCGGTAGTGTGTTCTTGATGTGGTTGGGTGAGCAGATTGACGAATATGGAATCGGGAACGGCATCAGTTTGTTGATCATGGCTGGTATCGTCGCGGCGATGCCGGGTGCACTTTATGATTTCTTGCAAGAATTCCGACCAGAGTTGCGCGGGTTCGGCGATGTGGGTATCGAAAAATTGGTGGCCATGGTTGCTATCTTCGTTGCCGTCGTGGTTGGCGTGGTATTTATTACCTTGGCCCAACGCCGTATTCCGACTCAAAGCCAAAAGCATGTTCGCGGCAACCGAGTTTATGGTGGAACGAAGCAATACATGCCGTTGCGAATCAATCAGGCGGGAGTGATGCCGATCATTTTCGCGGGCAGCTTGTTGATGATTCCTGCCGTGGTCTTCGATTTCTTTGGCCAACGACTAGGTGACAAGAATATCTTTGGCATCTTCTTTCGCAACGCCCAATCGTTGTTCTCGAGCTCGGGATCGATGTTTTATACGTTGGCGTACGTATTGATGATTTATTTCTTCTGTTACTTTTGGACGGCCATTTCGTTCAATCCCAAAGAAATCTCTCAGAACTTCCAGAACAGCGGCACGTTTATCCCAGGGTATCGTCCGGGCAAGCGAACGGCTGATTACCTCGAGGCCGTAATGGAACGAATCACCTATGTTGGTGCCGGATTCTTGGCGTTGGTCGCTGTCGTTCCGACTGTGGTTTCCGAATGGCTGCAAGTGAGCCCAACGGTCGCCAACTTCTATGGCGGAACGGGCCTATTGATTGCCGTTAGTGTCGCTTTTGACCTGGTACAAAAAATCGATAGCCACTTGGTGATGCGAAACTACACTGGCCTTTTGGACTAAAGCAGGGCAAACCAAAGATTTGATGTCAAGATTGTGGGCGTACTGCATCTATAACTCAGTATTTGCCCACAGCCTTTGCGATCAGCAGTGGTTGCTAAGATTTCTTGCCGCAGGCGATAATCCACCCCATCGGTGTCGGAGTAGCGTTTTCGCCGTTTGGCAATAAGTCTTGAATCGCATGAATCTCTTTTACCGCCAAGCCCGCGGACTTGAGTTCGTCGCTAAATGCTCTGAGTGTGAAACTATGCAGGAACAATTGCTTCACGCCTTGCGAGTCAGAATGGCGATCGCCGAATTCGTATTTGCGTGACGCAATCGAACGCAGCCAATTCCAAACGAGCCAACGTTTACCTCCAGGAAATTTCGTTTGGAACCAAAGACTATGTCCATGTACCAAAAAAGTCCCATTGGGCGACAATGAACGCGCCACCTGCTGCAAGAACCCGACTCGATTCTTGCGTCCGCGAATCATTCCAAAAGTACTGAACAGGCAGACTCCCAGATCAACACAATTCGAGCTTAACCATTGCAGTTCAAGTAGATTGGATTGAATCCAAACGATCCGTCCGAGGGCATTCGTCGAAGCCATTTTCTTTTTGGCCTCGGCTAACATGCTGTTTGAAAGATCGATGCCAATGCAGTTCATTTTCATTTGAATAGCAGGAATCAACGATCGGCCAGTGCCACAACCAAAATC
>JAHEAM010000477.1 GCA_024642765.1 Planctomycetaceae bacterium | reverse complement strand
ATTTTTTACCTGCAACAACAATCGTGCTTTGACGGCAGGTGGCAAACTGGCCGTTTCCGAAATGGTCCAATTCAAGGTTGCTTTGGAATTCACTTTATTGACATTTTGCCCACCTGGTCCGGGCGAACGTGAATAAGAGAAGTTAAACTCACGAATTGGGATCGATATCGAATCGTTGATATAGAGCAAGGCTCGGGATCCTCGAACTTTGGCAACCAACAACTGGGGCAAACAAGCTATTTCCGAACTTGCGACTTCAGTTGTTGATTCAGAATGGTAGAGTACATCGTCGCGCTATCGCGCAAGAATTCCGCGGAGGCATTGACGATACAATCATAACCCAAATACTCAACACCTGCACCGAAAATTTCGGCTTCGACCGGCCCTTGATAACCTGAGTGGGCTAACAGTCGCAACCAAGCGCGGAGTGAAACGTCACCCGTCTCGGGCAGCAGCCGATTTCCATTGTTGCCGACAGAACGATCAGCAATTTGTACGAGCCGAATACGATCCACGATCGACGGAAGGCAGCGTGCAACGTCGCGATTAAGTCCAAGATGAAAAAGATCAAGCACGATCCCGCAATCCTCGGGTGAAAATGGCTTCAATGCCTCAAGGGATTCATTGATTCCACGGAGAAAGGACCAGCAACGAGACTCCACGCCAAACATTGGTTCCAAAGCCAGTACGACGTTGAGTTCGCGTGCGACAGGAATCAAATGACTCATGGCATCGCGAAACAGTCGTTGCGAGTGTCGATCCGTATGGCCGTTGCGGCCGCCCGGACAAACGATCAAACAACCTGCCTTGAGCGTCGCTGCCGCTTCAATAGCCTCCAAACCATCGTCAATCGCTTGTTGATGCGACATGCCGCAACTGCCCGTGAAACCACCGGCCCAACTAAGGCTCGAAACCTTCATCTTCATTTCATACAGCAAGTCAGCGGCTTCAGCTAAACCAAATTCATCTAGCTTACCGCGCCAAATCCCAATCCCCTGAACTCCGGACGCTGAATAACGAATAACATCTTGAAAAAAACCCCACTTCAACGACGAGAGTTGATTGATGGCAATGCATTCCACTGCTTCGGTCCTTTAAGTTGGTATTCAAAACGCTAAAGTCATTGCTTTGGCGTTTATGATTTCTGCTGACGGTTAGTATGCGAATTTTTCGAGAAGTGTAAACCGAAAAAATGAAACTGCTGGCATGGGTTTTCTTTTTTTGTAAGGGGCGGCAAATCACCAAAAATGTTTGCATCATGTTGCACTGAAAGCTTAAACTGCAAAACGGTACCATACACCAACGCTAAGACGGAGACCTGTCACGACGATTTAGTCCAAAAACAAATTGGTGCCATCGTTTTTTTTTGCCCTAATCAGTTTTAAAACATTTGGCAAATTTGTAACGAGCTTCCCATCATTCTTGACTGCCAAGCGGTTCTGGAAATTGAAACAGTGTCAAATGGATTCGCAGGCCCAAGTGTCCAATTCAAAAAAGGTATCTGGGCTTACAGTTCCAATTGCAATGACTTATCATTGATCTACCAACCTCGTTCAAACAATCATCGCCCCCAACCACCTAATCCCCCTCGACTCACTATTCGGGTTCGATGTGGGATTGGAAAGCGGTTTAAACGCGAGTGCAGTTACGAAATCGGTCGCGGCGAACTGCTAGCATTCAAAAGACAAAGGGTTTTATTCATTTGCTTAGGCTTGCACACCAGCCATAAAATTGACGAGTTCAAACCAAGTTTCTCACTCTATCGCTGATTTTCTTTGTTATTTGGTGTGAGCATACATCGATTCGTTCGAGTATTTTGCGATCCAATTAGTACAAGGGTGCGTAGGATTGTTTCGAAACATCGCCGAGTGCAGCAGGCGTTGCAGGGTTTTAGATTCGAGGAGGTTTTACCGTTGCGTATTTGAATTTGGTTGGTTGATTGAATTTGTTAGATGCAAACATCGCTGTTTGCACTTTGCCCTCGATGCTATGCATTCAGCCCCAAGTTCGATGCTTTTAAGTCCACAACGCAATGATTTCAGGTAGAAGATTTGATTTCAGGTAGAAACAAAGATTTCAGGTCGAATCAAAAGGAGTGAATGATGTCCCAGTGTTTGAATCGTATCCGAATGGACTTTGATGACAACGATGTTCAGCAGCGAGTTGCCTTCTTTTTACGGACTCGGCATTTCGCAGCGTTCAGAAATCTAGACGTTGCAGTCCAAAACGGTGCGGTGACGGTCCATGGAACTGTAAATTCGTTTTACGAGAAACAAGTGGCCCTTAATAGCTGCCGCCGCGTTGCCGGCGTACTGACATTGGTCGATGAGGTCGAAGTGCAATCGTCTACACAGGTTCACACGTCAGTCTAAACGTTGTCTGGCCCTGCGAATTGATGCGTAAAAGAAGCTAACGTCACAGTCCTACGCGAAAGCATTTCAGTAAGACACTGATAGTTTCGCATTTAGACAAATCGCCTCGCAACACTTGCTAAGTGGGCAGATTTACTTCTCTATCGAATAGAGTTTCGATTCAAGTCAGGCAATTTGGCTTGGCGATTTTGGATTGTGCTTCGCTGCATGCCAATCGCAATGGAAAGGCTTTCGGTTTTCGCAGCCATTTCGTTTTTGACTTTCCGTAGTTCATCGTTAAAGCGCGAAAGCATCGCCTGCTGCTTTACGGCTCGCTCAGCCTGTAGTTTTTCGGCGAATGCGCTAACCATTGCCTTATCGAACGTGTCACCCAGCTCTGTCTCGCCACGAATCTCGGGAGCGTTTATCGTTCCTGAAAGATCAATTCTGAGATTAAAACTGTTGATCGTCGCGAGTTGCCGATTCACTAAATCCTGTATTTCAGGACCGCCGGCTAAATTACTCAATTGTGAAATAAGTAGCGCCGTGTCTTGGTGATAAACATGAATGGAACCCTCGATTGAATCACCGACAACCGAAATGTCTGCGTGCCCGTCTACGTCACCCTGCCCCAAGCTAACAAGCAAATGGCTCGCGTCGCCCAGTTGGCTAGGTGGGGCAATAAGATCGGAGCAAGTGATATGGTATGTTTCCTGACACGCTTCATCGCTAAAGAGATACTCAGCGTCCACTGAAAAATGCTGCTTGCCTTGAGCGCGAAAGTTAATGGTCAAAGGTTCCGACAAAAGCGTCGGCTGATTGCTTAAATTTTTGATAGAGCCAGCATATTCGAAGTGCTTACCGCCAACATGGTTACTACCTTCGACTTGAAGTTCTTTGATCAGAAAATTTGGTTTTGGGACTAGCCCCCGATACAGAATTTCAGATTTTAATACCGAAGTCGTAAATGTTTTGGAATTGGCGATTGGAGCTGTTTCGCGAAACCAACGTAGCCATTCCAGCATTTGACGCGCGTACTCTTTCTGCAGG
>JAHEAM010000054.1 GCA_024642765.1 Planctomycetaceae bacterium | reverse complement strand
CTCTCTCGTGTTGTTCAAAAATTTGGCGTCGTTGGTTACGGTCGAATTCATACGTCAATTCGAAACGCCGTGCTTTGTGTTTATTACCCTTATGTTAACAACGTTTTGCTGGCAAAGGTAATAGTTACTACAAAACGGTTCCGAATATTTTTACGACGAACGATCTTTCCGTTCTTTGCGGCAACGGTTTGAGTTGAAGGCATTAGCGATTGTTGAGGATTCGATGGGTAGGAACTGGGCGTCCCGGTCGGAAACTTTGCAATGTGTCAATTTCCGCGATTAGCTCCATATCAATTGCCTGTCTATCAACGACTTTTCGAACCATCTCGGCTAAAACGTCGGGATCAATTGCAACTCTCGCATTGACAACGATATTTGCGGATTTGGTTTCGCAATTCGACTGTAAAGAAAGTTGCGGTTCGGTGTCGCTGCTGATCACATTTGCGACAGCATAGTAGCCCTCCCACATTCCGATTGCTTTAAGGTGGGCCGTCTCAGCTGACAAAATCGCAAACTCGTATTGCAGTTCACGTAATATGTTCATCAAAAACTGATCGAGCTGAAATTCCTTTTGAGAGGACAGAGTTAATTGACTATTCAGCCAACCCAATTCGGCTTCACCTTGTGCGTAAACGTCATAATCGACGTCCATTAATCGGCGGCCAAACTCACCTTTTTGGTCCAGAAATTCACGGAAGGCTTCAAATCCCTGGCCTGTTTTTGCTGACATTCGAACCACTGGTCGATTGGGGAATTGTTGATCGATCAAAGAAACCAATTCTTCAATAACTTCGTTCGTCAACTCATCGATTCGGTTGACTATTACGAAATCTGCTTCTTCGATCTGTTTGCGGAAAATGTATTCGGCTTGCGGTGAGAAGCCTCCTTTCGATTCCTTCCGCAGAATCCTTGCACCATGACTGGGCTTTACGATCACGCCATAGGGTGCGATTTCAAAGGGCTGCTGATAGACGTCTTGGAGGGGTCGAATGACGGTAGCCACCAAATCCGTGCAACTCCCCACTGGTTCAGCCAATATCACATCCGGTCGTTGATTGGTGCCCAGCCGCTCAACGGTGTTAGTCAGCTCATCGAAGTTGCAACAAAAGCATGAGCCGGCGACTTCACCCACATCAAATCCTTGCGAACGAAGAATATTGGTGTCTACCAAATCTGTGGCTTGATCGTTCGTGACGATTACGACTCGTTTGCCTTCGTCCTGAAACGACTTGGCCAATCGCGATACGGTCGTTGTTTTTCCGGCACCCAGAAAGCCGCCAATCATGATGAAGCGTGGATTTGTCATTTTTCTTCCTCTGTGTTTGGTTGAAGTATCGTCCAATCGGAAAATGGATACGGCACAAAGCGACTCGGTTGATATTTGTGAACAGTCATCCAAGCAAACTTCGTCTGCGTTTTGTCGGCTGGGTCTGGTTCAGGCAGAGGCACACCATCGGCTTCGATATAAGCTGTTCGGACAACGGCCACTCGACGACTGGCCTTAGGGACCAATTCGTAGTCAGTACCTTTGGTTTGTAAGAACCAAGTGTTGTCGCGAAAGCCCTTCTCCATACGTTGGCGCGCCAAGTCGATCAAATCGCTTTTTTGGGTCGTTGACAAATCATTCGAGGCTTGGATGGCCTTCATGAGTTTTTGCGTTTCAGAAACATCGAAGCTGACCCAGCCGTACGGTGCAAGGTAGGCCTCGAGTTTGCAGTGTGAAGGCGAGCTCTTGGGAAACGGTGCAATGCCATACGTCACACGAGTTGGAACACCTAAGGCTCGCCCCATTGACGCGCAGAATCCGTGATAGTCGCTGCAATGCCCACGTTGTTTTTCAAGTCCATGAACCGAACTTGCTGATAACGATGCGTCCTGATGATCGTATTCGAAATTGGCTTGAACCCAATCAATCACCTGCTCAAAATCCTGACCCGCAATGGTTTTGTTTGGAATGATCTCATTTAGCATCTTCATGAATCGTTCGTCGACAACAACTGCTTGTTCCTCATTGCGCTGATATTTTTCAAACGAACCTGGCCATTTTTCAACCGCAATGATCGTTTGCGGGTCAAGGTTCCAGTTCAATTCCCAGACTTTTATCTTGAACTTATGGCGAATGATTTGTGCACCCTGAGGCGAGTCAAACTCAAAAAAAGCAAACTGATTGCCGTATTGCGGTTCCTTTCCAACATTCGCTTCGACTTTTATGGGAAACGTCGAAAGCCTGCTCTCGCTGACTTCTTGCGCCATATCGGAACTGGGTAACGGTAGCCAGACTTTTAGCTTCTTGGTTTTAGCTGGCGGCGTTACTACGATCGAAAAGTCAACTTCGTAAGTGACTTCGTTTGATCGCATCGCTTGATAGGGCATTTCTGGATCTAAATCGAACCGTTGCTCCACCGACACTTGAGCAAACGATCTCAGAGCATATGTAAGGCAAACGATAGGGAAAATCCAAGAAGAGAATCGCATGTTATGCCTCCAGTTCGGCGTATATCGGCAGCAACGCAAAGTGAGCCAATCCTCCGCCCGCAATTGCGCCAAGGAACGGCGCTAGGATATACACAGTTAGCCAACCTGTATCGGAAAACCCCGGCAACGCGATACTTTCCCAACCGGCATAAAAAGCAAATAACCGAGGTCCAAAATCACGCGCTGGATTGAAGCACGCTTGTGTTAACGGGGCTAGTACCGAAATCAATACGCTGACCGTCAGGCCAATAAACACGGGAGCCAAATTCGCAAGCGGTCGACCTTGATTGCGCTTGTCCGTGATCGCAAAAACAATGCCCGCCAAGATCATTGTGCCAATAAACTCTGCTAAAAATGCTGAAGTTTGCGGCACTAAGGCCTTGAGTTCATTGTGTGCTTCCAAGTCATATTTCCCGTCCCGTAGCGTAGTCATTCCCGGATTGGGGAAATATTCTCCGTAGCACATCGCTGTCAACTCGCTGCCAGCTTTCCCTCGAACGACTGCTAATTCTTTTTCTTTGGCGGCAATGAATCCTGAAAACAGGAAAAAAAGTAACGCTGCGGCAAGTATGGCACCAGTCAACTGCGCCGCAAAATAAGGGAGAACACGCGACCAAGAATGACGTCCCCACACTGCAAACGAAAGTGTTATGGCTGGATTGATATGAGCACCGCTGATCTTATCAACCGCAAAAATTGCGAGCATGATTCCAATCCCCCAAACAACGGCGACCTGCCATAATCCGATCTGAGCTTCCGTCAGAACCGCTGCATGCACCACGCCGCAACCGAAGAAAACCAACAGAAACGTGCCGATGATTTCCGCCAGCATCGCTTTGGAAATTGAGACGGTTTTCACTGAGTTCTGTTCGCCCATTCTTACATTCATGTTTGGCAAATTCTCATCACAAAATTATTCAGCCCGCGACGGTGACGGTTATTCTAATGTTTGTTAGAATGAATGCCAATGGTGCATGACAAAGGATGCGAGAATGAACGACAAATTATCCGCGGAGAAATGTTCCGAGTTGCTCAAGGCACTCGCGGACCCTGATCGCTTGCGCATCGTCCAAGCTCTCAGAGAACGGTCGCAAAGCGTTTCGGATTTAGCCGCCTTGCTGGACAATGATATTGGGAACATCTCGCACCACCTCAAGGTATTACGGCGGCAATCAATCGTCACGTTTTTTCGCGAAGGCAAAACGCTAATCTACTCCCTGTCGGGAACCTATTTCACTCCCACGGGTAAAAAGGTAGACCGCCTCGATTTTGGCTGTTGCCGACTAGAACTCCCGAACTAGCGGGCTTGCTACCGAATTTTGACCGAGAGCTTCCAGGCCGTAATGTGCTAGTCGATTCGGGCGGACCATGTGATAATCATTGCGCATTTTGGACCCAATTGGAAAATCTGACTCATGGCGCGCAACGAACAACTCATCCGGCAACACAAGATTTTGCAAATTCTCGAACGCGTTCGTTATGGCAAGACGCTTGAGGAACTTCGTGACGATTTGTGTGAAGAGTTGGGCCTTTCGTCGATTCATACACGCACCGTTCGCCGCGATCTAGAAGCCTTGCAGGCGGCTGGTATTGACGTTGAACAAAATGACATTGCGCGAGGAAAGATTTGGAAGCTCGGCCCACGTCACAAACAAACACATCGAATTAGCGCATCCGCGACCGAACTGATCGCCCTTTCACTTGGGCGCGATCTAATGTTCCCACTTGGTGGCACGCCGTTTTGGATGGGGATTGAATCGTTCTGGAATAAGATTCGCGAAGAACTGCCCGAAGGCGTACTGCAACATTACGAAAAATTTCGCCGCACTCTGCGTGTGATGGGAGTACCAACCAAAAAGTACGATCGTCATTTCGGAATGATCAAGACGATCAATCGGGCAATTATGGAACACCGTGTTTGCACAGTCGTCTACACTAGTCTCGGCGGCAGTCCGAAAGAGCGCGAAATCGAACCCTATACGATGGCGCTCTTTCAATCAAGTTTATATGTCATCGCGGCAGCATGCGAAGACACAAATCCTGAAGAGCGGATTCGATCCTTCAAAATTGATCGTTTCGATAAAGTCGACGTGCAAGACAAGTGGTTTGATCCGCCCGATGATGATGAGGTCAGTCGCTATCTAGACAACAGTTTGGGGATATTTGTTGGGATCAAGCCGAGTGACTTTCGTGTTCGAATTGATGCGCGGGCCGCTCGGTGGGTAAAGGAAGATCCGTGGCATCCCGATCAAATTGTGAAGGAGCTTAAGAACGGCGATGTCGAATTGTCGGTAAAGGCTGCCCATGATCTCGATATTATTCCTAGGGTATTACGCCTCGGTGCACACGCAGAAATTGTTGCCCCAGCCAAAGCCCGCCAAACCATGAAACAAATAGTCCGCAAGATGGCCGAAATGTATGACATCGTTGAATCCGAGGAATAGTTCGTAGCAATAGTGTTTGATTATTTGTTTTGCGCAGCCTCATTCGCATTTGTTTATGGTTTAATTAGTCAAGAGTTAAGTAAGGCTGCGTTACAGTTACGCCATTTTTACTTCATTACAGGTGATGCTGAGAATCAAAAATGAATCGAATTGAAATCGCAATTGCGGCCATGTTTTTTGTTGCTATGTTTTTGCTGCCCGAATGGGTGTCTGGCCAAGAGCAAGAGACTTCAAAACGTCTGCCCAACTTTATCGTTATCAACATTGACGATTTGGGTTATGGCGACATTGCACCGTTTGGATCAACGATTAATAGAACTCCAAGTTTGGATAGAATGGCAAGTGACGGTCGCAAGTTGACTTCGTTTTATGCAGCACCTGTATGTTCGCCGTCTCGCGCTGCGTTGTTGACGGGGTGTTATCCGAAACGTTCGTTGCCCATTCCGCATGTGCTTTTTCCTGAAGATGCAATTGGACTTTCGCCAAATGAAGTGACGATTGCGGAATTACTCAAACCAGCGGGCTATGCAACTGCAATTATTGGCAAATGGCACCTTGGGGACCAACCAGGATTCCTTCCGAATAGCCAAGGATTCGACTACCACTTTGGTCTGCCGTACTCAAACGATATGGGTCCACCATCGGATGGCACGAGAACGAATCTTGGTCAACCAGTTCCCGAACCTAAAGATGGAGCGAAAGAGCAACCGCCACTACCGCTATTGCGAAACGGCAAAGTGATCAAACGCGTTCTGGGAGCAGACCAACAGGATTTGGTCGAACTGTATACTCGTGAGTCGATTGACTATATCCAAAACCACAAAAATGAGCCGTTTTTTCTGTATCTCGCGCACAATGCAGTTCACTTCCCGATTTATCCTGGCAAGAAATTTGCAGGGCATTCCGCGCACGGTATCTACTCGGATTGGGTAGAAGAAGTCGACTGGAGTGTCGGTCAGATTTTGGATGTAGTGCAAAAGGCGGGAATTTCGGAACATACTCTCGTCATCTTCACAAGCGACAACGGCGGAACAAAGCGTGGGAGCAATTCACCTCTGCGTGGGTTCAAAAATTCAACTTGGGAGGGAGGCCTTCGTGTGCCAACGATTGCCTGGTGGCCTGGAACAATTCCCGCGGGCAGCGAATGCGATTCCATTTGCGGCATGTTCGATGTCTTGCCAACATTTGCCGAATTGAGTGGAGCGAAATCTGCTGGCGATAGAAAAATTGATGGTGTTAGTTTATTGTCGGTATTGACCCGAGAGGATTCACCTCAAATCCATGAATCTTTCCTTTATTATCGTGGCCTCGAACTCGAAGCTGTGCGTCATGGCGATTGGAAATTGCATCTTCCTTCAAGTGCCAACAATGAGCCAACGCAACAACTTTTTAATTTAAAGAGTGACATCGGTGAGTCAACTGACGTCTCTGCGGCAAATCCCGATATCGTTCAAAAGCTGCTGGCCATAGCAGCAGCAACCAAAGACGACTTAGGGACTACAGGCATGGGGCCACAATGTCGTGAACTTGGCCGTGTTGAAAATGCTGCCCCCTTGATCAACCGTGATGGCACAATCCGCTCGGACCTTGCGCCAAATCATTAATCGAGCTTGAGATTTTTTTGACGCCTGGAAATCCGTTCAAACTTCGAACGCCTGTGGCTTTTGTTGAAATGCGCTGCGATTTACGTTCTAATTTTGCTCGCCATACTGAAGACGTGTTCGAATAAATGCAAATTGGTTTGGAGTAATGAAAAAAGAAATTGTGATTTCAAGTGAATCGACGACGCTTGTGCGAGATCAAGAAACGCCAGTTCGCGTAATCGTGCAGTTTGACCGAGACACCAAGGTTCGTGGAATTCGTTGCCGTTTTTATGGTGCAGAAAAGACGGAAGCAAATTACACAGCAACGTCCACTGATTCGAATGGCAAGAAGAAAACGGAAACCAAAACGGCCACCGAGTACGTTGAGATTGTTAGCCAAGATTTTTTACTCCAAGGAGCAGAGCGGTTGGGCTTCTTTTCCCGGCTGAGTGATTCGATGGCGACTTGGGTTGGTGGTGGTAAACATGAAGTTATCGAAGCAGGCGAACACGAATTTACAGTAAACCTGAAAGTTCCCGAGAACGCTCCTGCATCGTTTAAAGGGAACAAGTGCGAGGTCTTTTACAAGTTGGACGTCAACGTAGATCTGCCCATCAAAGTCGACTGGTACAAATCGCAGAATTTTGAAGTCGCGGCTCAATTGCCTAATCTGGACGCTGTGAAACCAATTCACATTGTCTTTCCCGAAAACTCAAATCGGTCGTTCTGGGATAAGACGTTTGGAAAGGACGTGAAATTTGAGTTTGCCTTGGACCGAGATACTTTTTCATTGGGGGAGTGCGGGCAAGGTATGCTAACAGTTGAGTCGCGAGAGCCGCTCAAAATCGATGGTGTTAGAGTGACTCTTGTTGGAACTGAAAACAGCGAGGCACAGGGGTATAAGGACACACAAGTCTACAGACATTCACTTCACAGCATTGATACGCCGAGAATACTTACAAACAATTCGGTCCACGAGTTTGATATTCTGATTCCGAAACTGGACGGCCCATGCTCGCAAGCAGGAAAAAGATTCGACGTAAGCTGGGCAATCGAAGTCCGCCTCAAGATTCCTTGGGCCACCGATCCAACAATCGTTGCGCCGATCTGGATTGTCCCCAAACAGCTATATGCAGATACCTTTAACAAGTTGCCAGGAACAGAGTAAAAGACCTTTTCTTGGTTGCTATGGATTCGATTGTTAGCGCCGTGGTCGTCGGTTCCGCGAACCAAATTAACTACCATAATTGGAATTTAAGGAAACTTAGCCGAGGAGATGATGAAGTTAATTGCGACGACGGAGAGTATAAAGAACACATTCATTTAAGTGTGCTCCAGTTGCGTTGTCTTGGGAGTTCCATCGTTGACGTTGCAGTCGAATAAAAGCTGGCCAACTTATTCCGCGACTAGATGGTCGAAAATCAACCTGGCCCACTTTATGAAAATGTTTCCGTGTTAGTCCACTGTTTGCAGGTAGCAGAATTTGTTGCTCCGGTTATGCCGCGACTCCAAACAGAGCGCCTATCCCAGCGGTTGCCGCCATTGCCAATGCTCCCCAGAATGTCACCCTTGCAATTGCCTTGGCGACTGGAGCTCCCCCCGCGCTTGCGGATACGCCACCGAGCAGCGCAAGAAAAAACAGTGCCGTAACGGAGACAATTAGTGGAATCAGTTTTTCAGAAAGAAAAAACGCCGTTGCCAGCGGAAGGGCCGCGCCAACGGAAAACATGGCGGCGGAAGCAATCGCAGCCTGCACGGGGCGAGCACTCATCGTTTCGGAAATTCCCAATTCATCACGCGAATGTGCACCAATTGCATCATGTTGCATAAGTTGTTTGGCAACCTCAATCGCCAGTGATTCTTCTAGGCCCCGTTGGACATAGATTCCGGTAAGTTCCTTAAGTTCGGTTTCGCCATCCGTAGAAAGTTCAATTCGTTCACGGGCCAAATCGGCGTTTTCGGTGTCGGCCTGAGAGCTAACAGAGACGTACTCGCCTGCCGCCATCGACATGGCACCAGCTACTAACCCTGCGACGCCCGCAATCATGATGTTGTCGTGCGTGGTTTCAGCTGCAGCAACGCCTATAACCAAACTTGCTGTAGAAACAATGCCGTCGTTCGCACCCAATACGGCAGCGCGCAGCCAGCCAATACGATCGGTGCGATGTAGTTCTTTATGGCGTAACAAGTTTTTCTTTCGATTGGGTGTCTCACCTCACCTGAAAAACACATCGTGCCCTCGCAGTTCACGAGGGTAGAGATTCACTGATTTTTGAATAAACATCAGCAATTTGAACGACTATTTGTCGTTTGATTTTTCAATTGCTTTTGGCTTCAGCCTTCGGGGGCCAAACATGGGACGTTCGGGTTGGTAGTCGAACGCTTCGCCTCGGAGCTCCTCAAGTTTCGATTGTTGTTCTTTGGTGAGCGTGCCGAGTAGTTCCTTTTGCATATCGGCTCGCATTTTCTCGATGCTAACCTGGAGTTTTTCGTTTAGCTCATCCGCCTTCTTTTGGAGTTGCTCCACGTCTTCATCTGTCAGGCCAACTTTTTCCATGACTTCTTTGTCACGGAGCGTGTTATTGGCACCGCCGTTTTTGATGCGTTGCTGAAGGCTAATTTGCTTGAGACGATTCAGTTGCTGGGGTAGAAGAAGGCCCTCCATTGCAGCTTGTTTTTCCATTTCGAGAGTTTGAATGGTCTCTTTTAGTGAACCCGCTTTTGCGGGATCAAAATTGCCGCGTTTTAGATCACCCATCCGTTCCTTTATTCTGGATTGGTAGTCATCCTGCATGGCTTTATACTGCTCAAGTTGCTCGCCAACGAGATTAAGTTCGTCCTGAACTTGCTTATTGGAGAGCATCGAATACGGGTCGCTGCCAAAACCAGCTGGACTGAACGCTAGATCCGAGCTCATGAAAAAGGCTCCGCCATCGTTGGACGTTGAAAAGCTCATGATTTGCATCGGTTGGCCGTCACCTTCTTGAGTCGCCTCGATCACGATTGCAGCTTGTTCGACCTGAGTTTCCTCTTGAGCAATTGCTGGTAGGGATGAACAACTCAAAATAATTGCATACATAGACGATAGGGCAAAATTAGGTTTCATCTTGTTTCCTGATAAATCAATTAATGTGTTTATTCCGGCTAATCTAGTCGTTTGCCAACTGCAAATGCCTAAAAAATTATTGCAAGTATTTGACCAAACCGATATAGGGAACTAGATTCTGTTTGAAACACGGAAATCCGTGACAAAAAGATATTGGCATTTGACTATGAAATGGGGGGCTCGAATGTTGAAACGCGTTGTTTTCGGCGTCTTGGCGGTTACCAGCTTTTTGATGTTTGAGCACGTTTCTTTGGCGCAGAATTCCGCTGAGCCTCGCTGGGATCCTCGGGTGATTGGTTCTCGTGAGTTCCGCGAAATTATCCAAGAAACGCCCATTGAACTTCGTCCGTATCGTCCGCTGCATTTTTACGGAAATACGGTTCGCCGCGATGTTTACCGCGGGACTCCTTGGCCAATGCCGAAGGACTGGTTCCAGATGACGACGGTCGGTCTAACGCCTCGTGTGCCAAATAGCAATTCTACGCCTCGCGTGCCAACTAACAATTCTACGCCACGTTTGTTTCGACGCTAAAACAAGCAAGTCGCTTTTTGCGTTGGTTGAAGAATCTGGCTCACAGTAAATCATTCGCATATCATTCCCCGATGTTAGTCTAACTGCGATTTATCACGAAGAATGTGGTGATAATGTTGCGCAAAACGATGGGCTTCGTCGCGGACGTATTGCAGCAAACGCAACCCGAACGAGTGACGCGACAGTTTTATCGACTCCGACACCCCAGGCAGAAATATCTCTTCCTGTTGTTTGGCGAGTCCAAGTACAAAGGGTCGCGGAATCTGGAGCGCGTCGAAGGCCGCGACCGCAGCACTCAATTGGCCTTTGCCGCCATCAATCAGCAAAATATCTGGATAGGCTTCGCCCTCGTCATGCTTCTTCTGAAAGCGACGTGAGACGACCTCATGAATACTGCGGAAATCATCAACTCCGTTTACAGTTTGTATTTTGTAGCGCCGGTAGCCATGTTTGTTTGGTAGTCCGTCGATGAACTGAACGAGGCTTGCGACCGTTTGTTGGCCACCGAGATGTGCGATATCGATTCCTTCGATGGTCCGAGGCGTTGTTTTTAATTTGAAGACTTTTTTCAGACCTGCGAGGCCTTTTTTGGGATCGATATAAAAGACTTCAGGTTGAGCATGTGTATCGAGTTCGCCACGTTGGTCCAATGAGTTGAGCATCTGTATTTCATCGCGGATTTGCGCCGCACGTTCAAATTTTCGTTTCTGAGCAAGTTCCACCATTTCCTTTTCAAGGCGTTTCAAGAGCCGATTTTTGTTTCCATCTAGGATCATTTGCAGACGCTTGATATCGCGGCGATAGTCTTCTTTTGAAATGCGGAGGTTGCAAGGAGCGGTGCATTGTTTGATATTCGCCAAAAGGCACGGCCGAAACCAACGCCAACGCTCTTCGCTTTCGACGATGTCGAGTGAACATGTTCGGAACTTGAAAATACGTTGAAGCAATTGCAAGGCACCGCGGAGGCTCGTGACGCTCGTGAATGGACCGTAGAGTTTTACGCCAGAAGCTGACGGTTCTCGCGTGATTTCCACGCGCGGAAAATCTTCGTTGGTCGTGATTTGCAAATAAGGGAAGGTTTTATCGTCCTTCTGTTCTTTGTTGCGACGCGGTTGGATGTCTTTAATCAATCGCGATTCGACCAAGAGAGCGTCAACCTCGCTTTCACATTCCAAATAGTCGATATCGGCGATCTCCCCCACCCAGTGAGCGGTTCGCATTTCGACCGCTGCCGCTTTGAGAAAGTAGCTGCCTGCGCGGCTGCGGAGATTCGTGGCTTTGCCGACGTAAATCACAACGCCGGCCTCGTCCTTCATGAGATAAACGCCGGGGCGTTGAGGAAACGTTCTAGCCTTCTCGGCTGGCGTCAAGTTGCCGATTTGTTCGGATTGGCTTGCGGGGCTTGGCGCTTCGTTGATCAGTTCGTTGTCATCATCTAAACGGTCGGAGTCGTCAGGCATCTCTGCAATACTTTCGAACAGTGCGTTCGTTAGGCGATTGTACTCGCGAATTGTTTCAAGTCACTCGCGAAACCATCGAGGCGTCGTTCCATGGTTTGTCGAACATCAGCAATTCTTTCGAAAGAACCCGGTTCGGCGAAGGTGAACATATAGAACTTGACCTTTGGTTCAGTTCCGGAGGGGCGGGCGGCGACGTAATTGCCAGGTTGATCGGTCTCAAGAAAAATAAGATTATCGATCGGCCCGTCGAGCGGTGTTGACACATCGCCGCGGCGAACCGTTGATTGCTGGTAGTCTCGAATTTCAGAAATTGAGAGTCCGCCCAAGGAAGTTGGCGGCGCAGTTCGAAAGGCATTCATCAGGTCTTGCATGCGACGCATTCCATCGCTGCCCTCCATTTGAATCGTGATCAGTCGTTCACCGTGGTAGCCATAATCCGCATACAAATTGTCGAGGTGTTGGAAAAGTGATTTCCCCGAGGCTTTGACTTCGGCAGCCAATTCGCCCATCAGCAGGCAGGCGACTGCGCCGTCCTTGTCGCGGCAGTAATCGCCAACAAGAAATCCGTGCGACTCCTCGGTTCCAAAAACGAAGTCCGCGGGGCCCTCCTGATCCATCACGTCACAAATCCATTTGAAGCCTACGAGGTTGTTATCCAAACAGCGAACTTGGTGGCGATTACAAATTGCACGCACCATCTTCGTGGTAACTAGTGTCGTGACAACGTAACTTTTTGGACTCAACGTCTTGAGTGCCATACGTCGTCGTAGGACAAACTCGCACAACATGGCTGATAACTGGTTGCCGTTGAATGTTCCCCATTGCCCTTGCGTATCAAGAGTTTGTGGTGCTGCCGCACCCATACGGTCGCAGTCAGGGTCTGAGGCGAGGATCAGTTCAGCTCCAGTCATTTGTGCATGTTGAATGATGTCTTCGAAAACGGCAGCGTTTTCCGGATTGGAGACATGTCCAGGAACGTTGGGGAAATCGCCACTCGGTTCACGATGGGGTCCGTAGATTTCCAGGTTTTCAAAGCCGACCTTATTAAGCAAACTCTTGACGTTGAACTCTCCGACACCATGTAGCGGTGAATAAATGATTTTAAGGTTGCGTTCGGCGTTGAGAGACTGTTTCAAGTGCTGATGGAGAAGTGCCTCGTCTGCTTCTTCCTTGCAAAAAACAATTTTGCCTTCTCGCACGGCC
>JAHEAM010000053.1 GCA_024642765.1 Planctomycetaceae bacterium | reverse complement strand
GGAAGTCTCCCATCGCGACCAAGGCATCGTTGAACACGATGTTCAAGAATTACAATCCGATAGTGGATCGGTCGAACTCAATGGCTTCGCGCATTTCATGCTCAAAGAAATATTTGAGCAACCGGAATCCTTACGCAATACCCTCCGTGGCCGACTCAGTGATGATGATGCAACATCCGTATTGGGTGGGCTCGGGCTGACACCGCACCAATTGCGACGCATCAACCGGATCGTGCTCACTGCCTGTGGTACGAGCTGGCATTCGGCCCTGGTGGGTGAATATTTGATCGAGGAAATTGCTCAAATTCCTGTTGAGGTCGAATACGCAAGCGAATTGCGGTACCGCAATCCTCCGATGGATGAGAACACACTCGTGTTTGCAATCACCCAAAGTGGCGAAACAGCAGACACGCTGGCAGCATTGCGAGAAATGAAACGCAAGGGACATAGGACACTTGCGATCTGTAATGTGGTTGGCAGTTCCATCGCCCAAGAGTCAGAGGGCGGAATCTACTTGCATGCCGGTCCTGAGATTGGCGTCGCCTCGACGAAGGCCTATACGTCACAATGCCTCGCACTGGCAATGTTGGCTTTACATTTCGGTCGACTCCGACACATGAGTTATATTGATGGGCGCAACATGATCGAACAAATTCGTTCGGTACCTGATGCTGTCGAACAGGCTTTGCAAACCAATGACGCCGTTGCCGAAGTCGCGAAAAAGTACAAGGATTGTCATAACTTCCTCTACCTTGGACGGCATTTCAATTTCCCGACGGCACTGGAAGGCGCGTTGAAACTAAAGGAAATTAGCTATATTCATGCCGAAGGTTACCCTGCCGCAGAAATGAAGCACGGTCCAATTGCCTTGGTTGATCGACACACACCTAGCGTGTTTGTGATGCCCAAGGGATTTATCTACGACAAAGTGATGTCGAATCTGGAAGAGATCAAAGCTCGCGGCGGCCCTGTCATTGCAATCGCGGCCGAAGGAGATAAACGAGTCGGAAACGTAGCCGATGACGTGATCTACATCCCGCAAATTCAAGAATTTCTACAGCCCATCATTTCCATTATTCCGTTACAGTTGTTGGCCTACCATATCGCTGTCCTACGTGGTTGTGACGTCGACAAACCTAGAAACTTAGCCAAGAGCGTGACCGTTGAATAGTCCGCTGCAATCAGGCTGCCGTCGCTTCCTTTTGTCACAGACAACGATTTAAATCGAGTATCTAGTATCGAGTCGCACAGTTTTGTGTGCTAATCCGCACAAATCTTCCCGATTGCTTCTATTTTTGCGAGTTAAACATTTGGGCATCTGACTTGCTGTTTCACTGGCGAATGGTAAATCAAATTCTCAATGGTTGAAGGCGCGTCAATGGATCACACAATTACTCAAAAAATGCTTGAAAAAAAACTCACCGAACTTTTGGACCGCGCTGCTGAAATCGAGAAAAAGCTAAGCGATCCTGGTGACAAAGATTGGGCCGAGAACGCTATTGAAATGGAAGATGACGAAGTCCGAATTGGAATCGGTGAATTGACAAAACAAGAAATTCAGGAAGTCGAATCTGCCTTGCAGCGTATCAAGTCTGGTGACTATGGCATCTGTACCGTCTGTGGCCAACAAATTGCAAAGGCACGAATCGACCTGCTACCCCACACGCTAACTTGCGTCAAATGCGCCTAGAACAGCCAGTGCAGAAAACAGCCAGTGCAGAAAGCAAACATTGCAAATTGGCTATTTCTGCGACTTGAGTTCTTCCATTTCTTTCTTGAGACTCACTAATTCATTCTCAAAATTCTGGACTTCATTGGGGTCGTCCATTTGTTGTTTGGCTCCAGCTAGTTGTTTCTGAAGAGTTTCGATTTTTTTCTTGATGACTTCAAGGCGTTTTTTCGCTTTTTTGTCCATGCTGTTAACGATGACAGTCGTCACATCCTATTGTGTGGGGCACGAGTTTCATGATCGCCTTGATTTTAGTCGAAGCTTCCCATTTTTCGAAGCGGCATCAGAACAATTCGGTCAGGTAGCGCGACGGGGCAGGGACTCACACTGTGCCGATTCATTCGGCGCAGCAAACAGCAGCATTTCGACATGCCAAACCTCGCCGAGTAGCTACGAGAAAAGCTCCTTAATAGGAGCCGCTCCGTTTGCAATTTTTATGGGGCGGTTATTGTTACTGGTAAATGTCGTATCGAGGCTGATCCCTAGGCTTTTGCAGATAGTCGCCATTAGGTTTTCAGACGTGTACGACGTTCCATCAACGGACGTGCCGTCATCGCTGGTTTGCCCGACTGCAATGCCTGGCTTCATACCTGCACCGCCAACGACCACGCTCCAGCTTCGCGCCCAATGGTCACGTCCCGTATTGCCGTTGATTCGTGGCGTTCGCCCAAATTCGCCCATCCAGATAATCGCAGTGTCTTGCAGTAGGCCACGCTGGGACAAGTCCTCAGTCAACGCACTCATCGCCCGGTCGAGTGTTGGCAACAAATTATTCTCCAAAGTCGCAAAAATGTTTTGATGATTGTCCCAACCACCCAAGTTTACTTCCACGAACGGTACGCCTGTCTCAACGAGCCGACGCGCCATGAGACAACCCCGGCCAAAGTTATTTTGCCCGTATCGTTCTTTGACTTCGGTAGGCTCCTGGTCAACTTTGAACGCTGACATTTGCTCGCTGTTTAGTAGCTGCAGTGTTTTTTGAACTACTTTGACATGCTCGGCCGCCGCGGATCCACGCTTGTCTTTGACAAAACGGTTTTCAAGTTGCGCGAGTGCTTGGACACGTTCGGTCAAGCGAGAGGGTTCGATTCCCATGTCTAAGTTGCGGACGTTGCCGTTGCTGTCGACATCAAATGGCGCCCATGCCATCCCCAGAAAACCCGGGCCTTCGCTACCGCCACCCACACTTATGAATGGTGGGATTTCCAATTCCGGGCGAGTGTCAGACAACTGATGCGAGATTACGGAACCGTAGCTAGGGTACTCAATGCTTGGCTGCGGGACAAAGCCCGTGTGCATGTAATAGCGTCCTCGCATGTGGTCAGCCTCGCGAGTACTCATATTCCGCACTATCGAAAGTTTATCCATTTGCTGGGCTATCATTGGCAAATGTTCGCAGATTTGCAGATCACCGTTCGTTGCAATTGGCTTGAAAGGGCCACCCGTTGCAGCATTCGGCTTTAAATCCCAGAGGTCGATGGTTGACGGACCGCCACCCATCCACAAGAGAATTGCCGACTTTCGATTGCGGCGCAAGATGTCAGCATTGGCGGCAAATGCGTTCCCAAGAGTCAATGCGCTGCCCGCCAAAGCCGACGCTCCGGCAAGGTGCGAAAAAAAATGTCGCCGACTCATTCCATTTGGAGTTTGAAAGCGATTCCGATTAAGCGAATTCATCGTACACCTCGTGGGATTTCGAAAACAATTTCTTGACTAATGAATTGGGTTATAACATGCCATCAATGAACAAGAATGAACTCGTTAGAATTCATGATGACCCACCAAATATCTTTCAGGGCTTCGCGTGGATCACCATTTCGAGCGACCAAAAATGTTTGTGCCAACTTCTGCTCGTCACGTGTTGCATCGCGTGACAAGCCTGCTCGAAACAAGAAATCAACGGCCTTATTCCCCTTTAGAGTTGGATCAGATAACGCTTGGTCGATGATCGTACCTGTTCCACCTGACGTTGCCTCGCGAATCATTTCACCGTTAAACATCATTAGGACTTGAGGAATCGTTCCATTGAATGTTGTACTCTCGTCGCCTTCATCGGTTCCAAACGTCGCTGCAAACTGTCGTAGCCAGCGGTTACGCCGCGCCTCTTGCTCTTCGAAACTAATCGACTGTGCAGCCTTGCCGGTCGCAATAATCATCGACTCATACAATTGTTCGGCTGACATTTGGCGCAAGTAGAAATGCGAAAACCTTGGCGGCTGCCCCAACTGCGGATCGTCAGATTCGTTTGACGAATTGCTAATGCTTGACAGCCCGTAGGGTCGACTAAGCACAATCCAGCTCATCAATTTCTTAACATCAAATCCCGAATTCACAAATTCGACGGAAAGAAATTCAAGCAATTCCGGATGGCTGGCAAGATTGTGCGGTCCCAAATCATCGATTGGTTTCGTGAAGCCATAACCCAGAAAATGACTCCAGGTCCGATTGACCATGACACGGGGCATGTAGGACGACGCGACAATCATGTCAGCGAGTTTGTCACGCCTATTCACTAAATTAACGTAACCCGATTTTTCGATTTCAGTACCGTCGACGAAAACAGGGTACGCCACTTTCAACAAACCGTTTCTGAGTTCAAAAAACAAATCGGCTTCGTCAACGTTGCCACTTTCGCCTTGAAAATCTTGGTCGGCAAGGATCGGCGAATCGACGTCAGTTTGCCCTGCAAACGCTCTTGTTTGGCGGAAGAAGGCGTTCATTTCCCAATACTTTTGTTGCTTCCAATCGTTGAAGGGATGGTTGTGACATTGGGTACATTGAACTTGCAGCCCCATGAAGATTTGGCTGGTTGCCGCAGTCGCTTGTGCCGCGCCGTCCATGTTCACTTTGTCAACAAGAAAATTGGTTGCGCCGTTGAATTTCTCAGCACCAGGACGTGTGTGGCCCGTTGCCGAAACGAGTTGACGCACAAATTCATCGTAAGGCATTTCGCGCGCGAACGAATCACGCAAAAATTTTTGCATGCCGTCCCGACTGATCATAGAACCATTTGCATTTCCGCCTGTGCGGCCGATCAACAGGTTTGACCAGATTGTGGTCCAATTGCGAGCATATTCTTCGGTGTACTCGTCGGCGTATAAAAGTCGTTTGACGAGTTGCTTTTTCTTGTCTTCTGATTTGTCAGAAGTAAATGCGTTTAACTCGGCAACGGCTGGGATCCGTCCAAGCAGGTCTAAGAAAACCCGTCGGCACCATTCGCCATCTCCTGCCGGTTCACTGGGTGATATCTTGTAGGCATCCCAAACGCCTTGTACAAGTTCGTCAATGCGAGAAATCTGACTTTCAAGATCGGAATCTTGCGCGAAACAGTTGTCTGTCGATAAACAGGGGAAGGACAAAAACAATAACACTGCAATGAACCGACTGGAACGAGTCCAACGCGACATCAACAATCCCTTTCGTTTAGCCAAAGTTGAAAGGCCAAAGCCAAAAAGCTGTTGGTACCCGCGCATCGACACGGTTCGGGACCAATTCAGCTCTTTTAATTTGATTCTACCAGCCAGTGTCAAAAAGTCGCGTTATTTCACGACAAAAAAACTTCTTATCGTAGAAAATTCGAATCCAAAAATTCAAGAACAACTTTGATCGCGCCTTACCGGAGCGCATCAAAACGCAACAGGTGTTTCATTTCGATACGCGCAAAATAAAACAGGTCATCTCTTGAATGATGACCTGTTTTCGAAAAAAAACAATTATTGCGGCTTTGACCAGTACCGAAGTACCAGCCAAAGCACTGCCTCGTCTCTGCTCCGCCCCCGCTTGCTGGCTCTTTCGAGTTTTGCGCCCAGGGGAGGACCACTTCCAGTCTGCGAAACTGCAAAATCCGTGCCAAGCATCCCATTCAGGGATTTGAATCGGTAATCTTGCGGCTTAGCCAAAAGATACACGACATGACAGCCATCAGGGCTAACGGTGCGAAAGCCACAAACGGAATAAAGATCAAGTTCTCGCCGATGCGCCCTTGGAGTGAGGCATACAACATGGCAATCATTGCCGCGATGGTCGCTCCCACAGTTGTTAGTACGAAAAGAAAACCGATCCCAAATCGCCCCATATTCTCGCCTGCTCTCAATTAGCTCTTAAAACCTTGATTCTAGTCCATCTGCGGAGCATTTTTCCCTCGCCCAGTTAAACCTTAACGATTGTAACGTCCTGGTCGTTTTTTCGGCAAAAAACATTTGTTCGGACGTTTCGGATGCTTCCGTTTTTCTCAATTATTCCTACAGCGTAGTCGATGAACGTGTTGACGGATATTCAGGCAACAATTTGAGTTCCTGATTTCGAACCATTCTGAGCTCGCAACCCGCGCTGTAGCTCACGAAAAATTAATGATTCGCCGTAAGATCGGCCCAAAATTTACGAGGAATAAAAGATGCGATCAACCAGCGTTTGTCTTTTGATGGCGGCTGCCGCTTTATTGGCGAGCGGCTGTTGCGTCTCACCTTCGGGGAGTTGCGGCACAGACCGTTGTTCAACCCAATTTCAAGAACGCTGTGTCAATGGCTTCTTCCGACCGTTCAGCTCGCTTCGCGGCGACACCTGTGATTCGGGTTGTGGCTGCAAAGGCGGCCTGATCGGCAGCAACTGCGATTGCAACGATGCCAGTTGCGGCGCGGCCAGCAATGGCGTATGCGGCTGTGGAAACTCTAGCTGTGGCGACAACTGCAATGGTGGAGCATCGATGGGCGGCAGCTTACTCGGCAATGGCCTGCGTCGACCCGGAGTTGTTGGTGGCGGAAGCAATGGCGACTTCGGCCGTGGAAACTCTAGCTTTGGCGACAACCGCAATGGCGGAGCAATGATGGGCGGCAGCTTACTCGGCAATGGCCTGCGTCTCCCTGGAATTGCTGGTGGCGGAAGCAATGGCTATTCTGAAATGGGATATGACGATTCCGGTTATGGCGCTGGCGGTGTTTCACTCGCTGGTTACCAAGACGAAGGCGGCTGCGGGCACTTCGGCTGCGGCACTGGTGGAAGACTTTGCCTATCTTGTCGCCTCAAAAACATGGTTCACGGTCGCGGCCGAAATGGAAAAGTCAGCGGCTTGATTCACAATGCAGCGTCTGGACATGGCATGACACAAAATCATCCTTATGGCGGATCAGTTCCCCACACCGAACCGATTCCAGCATCGATGGGAATGGGTGGCGACGGCTCTGCTCCAACCTACGCTTACCCCTATTACACGATTCGCGGGCCAAGAGACTTCTTGCAGAACAACCCGCCAACTATCGGCTACTAAGCGACTTCGGGATCATACCGAATCACCGCAAACCAAATTTCGCAAACAAGACCCGTCAAACCGACGGGTCTTGTTTTTTGAATTTTCAAGGACAACCACAAGCATTTCACCGAATTTGGATTGGGCGGTCACTAGAGCTAAACTATCTCTAAAGCCGAATGCTCACTTGCGCACGTTTTGACTGCCTATCATCGTGCAAACTACTGTCTCAGGCCGAAAATGGGCTGCCATCTTTAATGCGCCTTTTTCGTGTAGCCGATTTATTCTTTTTTGGCATTTGGCGACTCTGCCTGTCAATCTTTGAGGCACGACTCGCTTGTGTTAAACTCGAGCTTGCAGATTTTGGGATAGGTTCTTGAGCCAAATTTCTAGAAACGATTTGAGAATAATATGTTTGGTAAGGCTCTCGTTGCCGTGTTTTTGACTATTTCAGGCAACAGCCATTTGGCGGCTCAAGTGATTGCACCCGTTGCCTCAAATAAGGCGCCGGCTGGAAACCCTATAGTCCACACGGATATTGTTTATGGTCACAAAATGGGAATGGCGTTGACATTGGATGTTATTCAGCCCGTGGAACAAAATGGTGCGGCTGTTATTTTTGTGGTTAGTGGCGGATGGAATTCGAATTGGTTTCCGCCGGAATCCTATAAACGTATTGAATTGCTAGAGCAACTTGTCTCTAAGGGATATGTCGTGATCATGCTGCGGCACGGCAGTGCCCCATTGTTTAAAGTTCCTGATGCCATCGCAGACGTGAAACAAGCCGCGACCTTTTTGCACGAACACTGTGAGGAATATCAATTTGCAAACGATCGAATGGGTGTTTGCGGAATGAGCGCCGGAGGACATTTGTCATTGATGCTAGGGACCGCGACGAATCAAAGAGCCCCAAAGGATGACGCAGCGAAAATGCCCAAGAATACAACACGCGTCGCAGCAGTAGTCGCCTATTTCCCTCCCACCGATTTGCGGCCATTGATAGGCCCCAGCGACGATTTTCCCGCGTTAGATTTCGATGCCAAGAGAGGCAACGAAGTTTCGCCCTTGGTTCACGTGACTGCCGACGACGCCCCCACCTTGCTGGTGCACGGAACAAATGATCGTCTTGTACCCATTCAACACAGTAAGCAAATAAAAACCGCCTTTGAGGAACATGGAGTCGTTTGCGAGTTGGTTACGATCGAGGGTGCAGGTCACGGATTCCGTGGCGAGGCGGCAACCCAAGCGACCACCGCAGCTCTCGAGTGGTTTGATCGTTTTCTAAGTCCCCAAACTGGAAAATAGTTTTTGCCGCAAACGGCATTTGCGAAACAAACACCGCGAACTCTGGGGTAAATGGCATTGCGGCTGTCCCTCAAGCTACATGTCAATTTGCCTTTCCTGGATTTCGAAATTCATTTGTTTTTTTGCAAGCACTTGGCAACCCGTCATCCCCCGATCCTCTCCTCCTTCAATACTCGTCATAGAAGAGTACAAGAATGGAACGAGGGGCGTGATAAAGATCTGTTGAGAGTTTGAGGCCGTCGCCGTGTTTGCGTCAAAAAAATCATACATTTAAAAAAAAGCCAAATAACTTTGCGACGATTGCGAAAAACTTCGTTGTTCTAAGTAGAGGCACTGACAATGGGCGTTGCCCGAAGACCGCGATGAGTTCAATGACCAAAGAATCTGCATTGCATAATCCTGGCAATACCCAACATTTGCCTCACCTAGAGGCTATGTACCGTCAGCATGCGCCGCAGGGCATTCGCTACGCGTATTCAATGCTTCGAAATGCCAGTGACGCTGAAGAAGCGAATCAAGATGCATTTTGCCGAATGTTGACCAAGTCGGCGGAATGGACAAGCGATGAAGTCGAATTGAAGCTGCAGCAATTTGCGGCAGTGTTTTTTACGACCCTACGGAATTTATGTATCGATCAATTGCGAAAAAAACGCCAGCTGCAAAATGTTGCGTTGGATGATGTCCCAGAATTAGTTGCCAAAACCGAAAGCACCACCATACAGCAACTTGAAGCATTTCTCCTGAAATCGATCGACCAAATGCCAAGTTACTGGGCTGACGCGTTAAAGCTAAAAATCAACGGGCAATTGTCTTATGCAGAAATTGCGGAAGTATTGGAATCAACCCACTCGCAAGTTCGCACTTGGATTTTTAGGGCCAGACGCTATTTGGATTCAGAACTCAAAATGTCCGGTTACAATACGGTGGACAAATGAAAACGGTGGACAAATGAAGGATTTCATTGAACACGACGCTGATTGCGAACGCCTTGAGATGATGCTCAGTTCGCGGATCGATGGTGAGTTAGAGCTTTCTGATCAAAGAGAGCTAGAGATCCACCTAGAGTCGTGCACTGAATGCCGTCGCAAATCGGAGGCTTTTCTTGCAATCGATTTGTTGGTCTTGTCGGCTTCGAATCCGAAGGGCGACCAAATAACGCGTTCTGTTAGCACCCTACAGTCAAACAAAGTGTGCCAGTCAAACAAGTTACGCAATAAATCGAGGGGTGGATTTTTCAAGCGAACGGCTTTGCGCTGGATGCCGGCTGCTATTTCCGCGGCTGTTTTGATTTCCATTATTGTCGTAACAATTCCGTCGGCACCCTCAGTAACGGCGGGTCAAATCGCCATCCCATTGGCGGAATTAGAAATGATAAATGAGAGGTCCGCAATTTGAGTAGCGCCTCCGAAAGCGACAAAAACCGAATCGAGTTGAAACTTTTGCAGCTGATTGAAAAAGTGGGCCAGTACCGCAAATAGTCAATTGCTTTTGCAGCATAGAACACCATTCTTTAACGGAGATGAATCATGAAATGTACACTTGGGATTTCCTTGGCGGCCTGCTTTTTACTCGGCGGAAGTGGAGCCATTATCGCGCAGGACGAGTCGCAGGATTCCGTAGAGCAAATCGAAAAGATGGCTGAAGAATTAGAATCGTCCGCTGCTCAGATGGAAGCGCAAGTTGAAGCCTGGGCCGAAGAACACAGCGCCGAGATCGAAAAGTGGGCGGATCAGTATTCCGGCCAGTGGGAAGAGTGGGCCGAGCGCTTCGAAGAAAAAATGGAACGTTGGGCCGAGTCGCAAGAACAAGTGTGGGAGAAATGGGCTGAAGACTACTCCAGCAAGTGGGAGGAACTCGGCAGTCAACTCGAATCTGGCGACTTTGATTCCGAGGAAATGGGCCAATTAATCGAGCGCAATCTGGCGATGCTCGGCGAAATGCCATTGGAAGAAATGGTCGAAGGCATCGTGAATGGGAGTCTGAGCGAATTGAAGTCGGCGCCATGGGAAAGTCTGAACGGCCTGACTGACTTGGTCCAAGGGTCTTTGGAAGATTCGCTGAAAGGAATCGAAGAAATAACTGAAAAAGGCTTGATGGATCACGCGCAACTTCAGAAAACAAGCGATGAAATCACGAGTGCTCTCGATAAAATCAAGCAAGGCCTTGAGACGAAGTTGAAGAAATTGGATTCTGACGGCGACAAACACTTAAAGCAGCTGCAATACCTCATTGAAAACAGCGACCTGTCAGATGCCCAACGCGCAGAAATTCAGGCAGCGTCAAAGGCAATCAAAGAAGCCACTTCCGAACGCGCGGCGGCGATGAAAAAGCAAGCGAAAGCAGCCTACGAACAAGCTGCCGCGATGGAAAAGGAAGCGGAGGCTGCAGGCAAGAATGCCAAGTCAACTGGCGATTACAAACGGGCCATGAAGGAACAAGCACTCGCTCTCGAAGCACAAAGAAAATTGGACCTCAAAAATAAAAAAAGAGATGAATCCGTAATTCACGAGGCCGAAGAAGCTCGCGAAGCGGTAAAAGCCAAGGAAAGCGACATTGATTCTCTGCGCAAAGAGATTTTGAAACTTCGAAAAGAAGTCGAACAGCTCAAAAAGGAAAAAGACAAGGCCCTTGGAGAGACGCTCGGCTAACTAAAAACAACTAGCACTCGGTAACGGGGGCAATTGCCCCCGTTACTTTAGCGCTATCGTTTGTTGGATCGGTGTGATTACTTTTTCGACGACGAATTCATCCATTAAGTTAATGGCGTGTTCATATAGTTTTTCCAAAAAGCCCGCATAGGTTTCACCGCTGTCCAGGCTGCCAAGACGGCGTACCGTTAGGTAGATGCTGAGCGGTTCCTCGCCGTAGTCGCCAGTTCGGATTTGGTAGGCTGCCGTTCGTGGTTCGATATGAAGGCGAAATTGCGTTCGGCATTCATCGTCGAGCGCCACGGTCATCGAATAATCATTACCGATCAATCGCGAACCAGGTCTTTCGATTGCGCTATCGAATCCAGCAGCGTAGCCCAATGCCTCCCAAACCAGTTCTTGTTGATTGCCACGATAGGCGAAATCAAATCCAAGTGTCAGGCTCAGGGCTTCACAGTCGAGTGGGCTCACGCTGAGCGTGTAGGGCACAGACTCCAATACGAAGCGATGTTGTGCCATCGCTTCTTCGATAGATGGTGGGTTCGCCCAACCGCTTGAAATACGTTTCGGTTCGATCGAAGTCCAACGATAAAAGCCTGACTCTTTATCTTCTTCCAAGACGAATTCAGTTCGTTCACGCGAAAAGAAGTTTCTCATGGACGGGAACTTTTTCTGGACCTGCTCAAAGTAAAAAAGCAATGTCTCACGCTCGGTCGGCAACGCGAGTTCTGTGTTTAGAGTGACGTTAAAAAAGAAATCGTCGGCGATTGAGCTGAAGTCGTGCATTGATAAATTCTGACGGTTTCCAGAACAGAGAGTTTCGTGATAAAATCGTCGACAGCGTAGGGCTGCAAACATGGGTTGACGAGCATTGCGAGTTTGGGGGTCACACGATGTCCCGGTTCCTATCGTCAACAACTCACAGGGGAAGGTCAATGACGGGCACAAAAACGGCCATAATAGTGCGTTCGCGGCGATTGGACAGCTCGTTTATTCGCTGTTCTTTCGAAACGGAACTGGGTTGGGGAGCTGCCGATTTTGTCCGTACAGGAATCTCTCGCATGCGATTCGGATATCCAACGGGACAATCGGCACTGCGAGCTTTGGGAGGTTACGATAATTGTAGTGTCGCAACGAACCGAGTGTTGTGTTGGATTGAAATGCTGCAAGAATATGCCGCGGGAAAACGCGTTGACATAACAAAGATCCCTTCTGCTCAAAATTCGCCACTATCGTCTTTCGCGAAAAGGGTGCGCGGTGCGTGCCGCTCGGTCCGTTATGGTGAAACACTAACGTATGGCCAATTGGCCGAAATCGCTGGAGCAGCCGGTGCAGCCCGAGCCGTCGGATCGGTAATGCGAAAAAACGAAACTCCATTGATTGTGCCCTGCCATCGTGTCGTGAGTTCACAAGGAATCGGTGGTTACTCATCGATTCAGGGCGTCGCCATGAAGCAACGCTTGTTGCGAATGGAGTCGAGAAGCGCATGATGGAATCCATACGAAAACGGATCGAAAACACTCTAGCGACTGCTGGCTTGATTGCTCTCTTCATCTTTTGTTTAGGGCTGGCGGCACCCAGGAAAGCGTCGGCGCAAGACACGCCGCAAGAGCCATTGCCAGTAACGCAGTCCCAATTTAGCGATTGGTTCGAATCAGTCGCCCAGTTGGTTCAAGATCGTTTTTATGACCCTACCTTCAATGCTCACGACTGGTCGAAAATCGCGAGTGAAACAAGTGAAAAAATAAAGTTAGCTGAATCGGTTACCTCAGCAACTGACACCATCAATGAAGCGTTGCAACAACTGCAAACTTCTCACACCGTTTTTTACACATCGGAAGATGTGGATTATTATTTCCTGCTAGACATTTTTAGCAGCGGACCCGCAGGCG